>NZ_LZMM01000046.1:0-225822 GCF_001665945.1 Kocuria sp. ICS0012
CCCCCCCCCCCCCCCCGCCCCACCCCCACCCCACCCGCCCCGGCCCCGGGCGGCGGCCCCGCGCCCCCCCCCCCGCCCCCCCCCCCGCGCCCTCCTCCCCCCCGCCGGGCGCCCCCCCCCCCGCCACACCCACACCACCTCACCCACCCCAACACACCCCACCCACCACAACCCACCCACCCCCGGGGCCGGGCCCCGGGCCCCCCCCCCCCCCTCCCCCGGGGGCCACTGCATTGTCAGGTCGTCTCGGTCAGGTTCAGTCCGCTACCGACGTGAACGCACCGTGCGGGTGCGCCAGTTCGTCATCCGACGGAACCGGTCCGATGGCGTCCCACAGTTCGACCCACGCGCCGTCCTCGATGCGCCACAGTTCGCAGAAGAAGTGGCGGTCACCGGCGATGGATCCTTCCGAGAACGTCAGGACGAAGTTCCCGTCAGCCACCGTGCGGTGCAATGTGTCGTAGGTCAGTGCAGAACCGTCCTCCTTGAGGTGTTTCAAGAAGTCGACCATGTTCTGCACACCGTCGGCGATGTCACCCGAGTGCTGCGTGAACCGCCCGTCCGAACGCGTGAAATCGCCCGCGGCGTCGTAGTCTTGGCCCTGTAAGAACGTAGCCCAGGCCCGCTTGACGAACTCCCTGTTGGCCTCGGTATCGGCGGATGTGTCCACCTCCGTGGGGCCGTCCAGCTGGGTGTGGCCCGACTCGTTGGGTGGTGTCTGATCCACCAGGCCGTCCCAGTGCTCCACGATCTTGCCGTCGGCCACGCGGTAGATGTCGAACCCCACGAACACGGTGTCCGGATCCAACCCGGGATAGGCACCGTGCAGCGCGACCAAACCGGCCTTTTCGTCCACGACTACGCGCGCGACGTCGTGCCTCAGACCCTCGCCCGCGTCGGTGACCAGCTCCCGCAGGCCTTCCTTACCGTTGGCCACGAGCGGCGAATGCTCCACGTAGTCCTCGGCGAAATTGCGGTCCAGGGTGCTCAGGTCGTGTTCGGTGAACAGCTCGCGGTCAGCGGTGAGCACGAGTTCTCGAATGTCGGTCATGATGCGCTCCTTCCCTCGTTCGTTCCCGCCGTCAGTCCAACGAGCTCATCACGTGCTTGACGCGGGTGTACTCCTCCACGGCGTACTTGGAGAGGTCCTTGCCGTAGCCGGAGTGCTTGAAGCCGCCGTGGGGCATCTCGGCGACCAACGGGATGTGGGTGTTGATCCATACGCAGCCGTAGTCCAGATCGCGGGACATCCGCAACGCGCGGCCGTGATTCTTGGTCCACACGGACGACGCCAATCCGTATTCCACCCCGTTCGCCATCTCCACGGCCTGCTCCTCCGTGGAGAAGGTCTGGACGGTGATGACGGGACCGAAGATCTCATTCTGAATGGCCTCGTCCTCCTGCTCGAGATCCGCCACGATGGTCGGCTCGAAGAAGAAGCCGGGCCCGTCCGCCTGCTTGCCACCAGTGGTCACGGTGGCGTGCTCCGGCAAACGATCGATGAACCCGGACACCTGTTCGAGCTGCTTGGCGTTGTTGAGCGGGCCGTAGAGGATGTCCTCCTTGTCCGGGGTGCCGAATGCCGTGTCCTTCGCGGCTTGGGTGATCTTCTCCAGGAACTCGTCACGGACCGATCCCTCCACGAGGATGCGGGTGGAGGCGGTGCAGTCCTGGCCGGCGTTGAAGAAACCGGCTTCTGCGAGCGTGGAGGCGGCGGAGTCCAGGTCCGCGTCCCCGAACACCACGCAGGGCGCCTTTCCGCCCAGTTCCAAGTGAGCGCGCGTGAGGTTCTTCGCTGCGGATGCGGCGACAGCCAGACCGGCTCGGATCGAGCCGGTGATGGAGACGAGTCCCGCCGTGCGGTGTGACACGACCGTTTCCCCGGTCTTGGCATCGCCCAGGACGATGTTGAAGGTGCCTTCAGGAAGGAACTCCGAGGCGATTTCAGCGAACAGCAGTGTCGACTCCGGAGTCGTGTCCGATGGTTTCAACACGATGGTGTTGCCTGCGGCCAGGGCTGGCCCCACTTTCCAGACGGCCATCATGAGGGGATAGTTCCACGGCGTCACCTGGCCCACCACGCCGATCGGTTCCCGGCGGATCACGGAGTTGAGACCCTCCATGTATTCGCCACTCGCGAGGCCCTCCATCAAGCGGGCTGCGCCGGCGAAGAAGCGGATCTGGTCCGCGGAGACATCGACTTCCTCGGACTGGATCAGGTACTTGGGTTGGCCCGTGTTGCGAGATTGCGCGTCCACGAGTTCGGACCCCCGTGCTTCGAGGGCGTCGGCGATGCGCAGCATGGCGAGTTGTCGCGCACCGGGGGTCATGCGCCCCCATGTCTTCGATGCTTTAGCGGCTGCCTCGTACGCGGCATTCACATCTTGCTCGTTCGAGTTGGGAGACTGTTCCGTCACCTCACCGGTAGCCGGGTTGACCAGGTCGAAGGATTCCTCGGATGCGGATTCCACATAGGTGTTGTTGATGAAGTTCTTGAGCATGAGTGCTCAACCCCCGTTCTCAACTGCCTCTGCGTCTTTCGCAGAGGCTTCGGGGCTCACGTCCTTGTGAAGCCCCACTCCCACCGTACCGACCGAGGTATGAGATTGCTCACAAAGAGCCGGGGGTTCCCGTGTGCGCGACGAAACCAGCACAGGGACGGTTTGGTGATGGTTCAGGACCCGGGTGATCCCTTGACCCCACTGGGGGCAGGCGGGGGCGACATCGTTGTCCCCGAGTACCGTGGACCCCATGAACGCCCCAGCCAACGAACCCGGTAGCGCCCGCCTGGACGTGTGGTTGTGGTCGGTGCGGTTGTTCAAGACCCGCTCCGCCGCCACGACCGCGTGCCGCGCGGGACACGTGCGGCTCAACGGCGCCCCCGTGAAGGCCGCCCAGCCGGTGCGGGTGGGGGATCGGGTGAGTGTGCGCCGCCCGGGGTGGCAGCAGGAGTTCCAGGTCACCAAGCTCATCGTCAAGCGTGTGGGCGCCCCTGTGGCGGCCCAGTGCTACATCGACCACTCCCCGCCGCAGCCCGCGGAACTCAGCGTGCCGGTGGCCCGCCGGGACCGTGGGGCGGGGCGGCCCACCAAGAAGGACCGCCGCGAGCTCGAAAGGCTCAGGGGCCTGCGTTAGTCCTTGTGCGCCGTCGTACCCGCGGCCACCTGAGGGGGGCCGGGATCCACCCAGCCCCGGAACCCACCGTGGGTCAGCAGGGTGCGGGTGCGGGGATCGATCAGCGCCAGGTAGAGCGTGAAGGCCACCGTGATCACGAACGCCACCTGGGACACGCTCACGCTGAGGTCGATGAACGGCCACACGGACAGCTGGTCCTGGGCACCGAAGACCACGAAGAACGTGATCACGATGTACAGGATGCGGATTTGCCAGTTGTCCTTGATGCCGGTCGCGGCCAGCAGGGGGATGAGCCACAGGATGTACCAGGGCTGGATGATGGGGGACAGCAGCACCACGGCGGAGAACGCGAGGGCCATCCGCCGCACGATCCTGCGGTCCCCGCCCACGAACATCAGCACGAGGACCAGGGCGATGGCCGCGTACTGCAGCACCTGACGGAACACCGATGCGAGGGCGTCCCCCGGTTGGCCGAAGAAGTTTCCCACGCGCTCCACCTGTTGTCCCAGGAACCCGGACGGCGAGTACCCCGTGTACCCCGGGGTGGGGTCCAACAGGGCCCAGGCCCAGCCCAGACCGAGGTTATCCGCGTAACCGCTCACCGCGAGGATCCCGAAACTGAGGAGCGCGGTGGCCGCCCAGATGACGAACCGCCGCGGCCACGAGGCACCCTTGCCCGCCCAGAGCAGACCGATGAACGGCAGCAGCAGGATGGTGATGGGTTTGATCCCGATGGACCCCGTGACCAGAAGTATGCCCAGCAGGGGATATTTTGTGGCCGCGGCGTATACGCCGGCCACGGCGAGGCCCACCATGAGTGCGTCGTTGTGGGCGCTGGCCACGAAGCTGATGAGGAACAGCGGGTTGGCCACGGCGATCCAGAGAGCCCGGGCACCGTTGATCCCGTGCAGGCGCGCGAGCTTGGGCACGTAGATCATGCACAGCACCACTCCCACGTACGCCACCGCCCGGAACAGCATCACGGAGGCGTCCGGCTGGGCGTTGGTCAACCGGACGACCCCGGCGGCGATCCACAGGAAGTAGGGGCCGTACGGGGTGCGGGCCTCCGCCCATTCCGGATCCGCGCCCAGCATGAACCAGTTGTCGAGCGAGGAGATCCCCTCCACGTACGGGTCCTTGCCGGCCAGCATCAACCGGCCCTGACCGATGTACGCGTACACGTCCCGCGAGTAGATGGGAACGGCGAGGAATAGGGGCAGGGACCATGCGATCACGGCGATCATCACGGTGCGCAACGACCCGTGCGGCCATCCCCGCAGGCGTTGACCGAGGCGCAACCACGATCGGATGAGCAGCATGGCGCCCACGGTGAGCAGCACGGTGCACCCGTACACGCCCCACACGTTCACGCGCAGTTCGATGACCAGGGGGTGCCGGACCATGGGGGAGCCGTTGGCGATCCACCCGGTCCCCACGGACCCCACGAGCATCATGAGCGAACCAATGACGCCCTGGATGATCGCCATGTGGGCGCGCGAATCATTCTTGGCGGTGGAGCCGGTGTGCGCGGGAGAGGGGCGAGAACCGGTCGCGGTCATGGATTCCAGCCCCCTCAGCCAACCAGTGGTGGGCGAGCCGAGGTGTCCAGCGGCTCCGACCCCTGACTTTACAGGACGGTTTGCACTCGAACAGTGCGCGTTCTGGGGGTTCCTTGGGGGCGGGGTGAGCGCATCATGGCGCCGTATGCGGTCCCCGGAGTGGTTCCCCATAGAATCGGAACCGGTATGTCCGAGGCGCCGGGACCCTCGGGCGCCGCACGCCCCCGAACAGGACCAGTGCACACCCCCGGACCAGAACAGAATCCCGCGCGCATTCGGACAAGGACCTCATCCGTGCCCACAGAGAGATATTTCACGGCCGTTACCCGGGCACGGGACGCCGTGCTCCCCCGCGCCGCGCAGGATCGTCTGATGACACCGGGCGCGCTGCTCGTGGGGTTCCTGCTGGTGCACGTGGGCTTCCTGATTTTTGCCCTGATCGTCTCGCTGCAGGGCAATGCCTTCAGCGACACCAACATCTACCGCGCGTGGGCGGAAGCGGGTTTCGACGACCGCAACATCGCGTACGGTCCCAGCCCCTGGGTGTACCCCGTGCTCGCGCAGATCCCCATGGGACTCGCGGGCATCGCGGGACCGGGCCCGTACTTCTTCCTGTGGGTGCTCATCATCGCGGTGCTCAACGCCGTGGCCATGGGCAAACTGACCGACTGGGGTCGTAACCGTGCCGCACTGCCCGCTGGCTGGTGGTGGCTCGTGTTCATCCTGCTCATGGGCTGGCTGGGCTTTGCGCGCGTGGACGGTCTCACGGCACCGCTCGTGCTGCTGGGCCTGGTCTATGGGGTGTCCCGCCCGTTCGTGGCCTCCGCGATCCTCAGCCTGGCCACGTGGATCAAGGTCTGGCCGGCCGCCGTCGTGATCGCTCTGTTGACCGCCGCACGACGTCGCGGCGCCATGTTGCTCGCCGGGATCCTGGTCACGCTGTTCGCCGTGGCGGCCGCGTTCGTGTCCGGATCACCGCGCCAGATCGCGGACTTCATGACCCAGCAGGGCGACCGCGGCATGCAGCTCGAGGCCACGTTCAGCACCCCGTGGCTGTGGCTCTCGGTGCTGGGTGTGGGTGATTCCCGCATGTACATGAACACGGACATCAACTCGATGCAGGTCAGCGGCCCCGGCTCGGACGTGATGTCCCGGCTCATGCAGCCGCTGTTCGTGGTGGCCGCCGTGGTGGTCGTGGTGCTGATCGCCCGCGGGCTGCGTCGCGGCGTGCACGCCGGTGCCCTGGACCGCACGGCCCTGTTCCTCGCGGGTTCGCTGACCATGGTCACGGCCTTCATCGTGTTCAACAAGGTGGGCTCGCCCCAGTTCATGGTGTGGCTGGGCCCCGTGATCGCGGTGGGCCTGGTGCACAACTGGAAGGTGTGGCGCACCCCGGCGTTCCTCGCGGTGCTGATCGCGATCGCCACGTTCTTCGTCTACCCGCTCTTCTACACCGCGCTGAGCCACAACAACCCCGTCATGGCCGGCGTGCTGACCCTGCGCAACCTGCTGCTCGTGGTCCTGCTGTGGTGGTCCGCGCGCGGGCTGTACCGGCTGGGGTCCGCCGGGCCCGCCGGTTCCGCCGTGAAGGGAGGCCCGGTTGCCGGCCCGCACGCCTGATGACGATGCGGCTCCCGCCCCCGGGGACGCCCACCGCACCTCGGTGCCGCGCACGGGTGCCCCCGCGGCACCCACTGGCGGAGCCACGGCGCACCTCGAGGCTGCCTCTGCCGACGACGCCGCTCACTCGGCGACGGGCGCGCGGCCCGGGCCGCAGCGCCGTCGTCCGCAGGAGTGGCTGAACCGCCCCGCCGCCGTGTGGGTGGGCTTCGCGGTGGTGCACGTGTACTTCCTGTGCTGGATGGCCACGTTCTTCCTGCACGGGTGGGCGTTCAGTGACACCGAGCAGTACCGCGAATGGGCGATGGCCGGGTACAACGCGCCCGACCAGGGTTCCGTCAGCCCGTGGGTCTACCCCGTGCTCGCGCAGGTGCCCATCATGTTCCCGAGGATCGCGGGCTACGACCTCTACCTTCTGGCGTGGACGCTCATGATCACCGCGTTGAACGCCGTGGCCATGTGGTTCCTCCTCCACCGCGCCCCGCGCAGCGGTGTGCTGGCCGGGTGGTGGTGGGTCGTCTTCACCGTGTTCCTGGGGTACCTCAGCTTCGCGCGTGTGGAGGGTGTGGCGGCGCCGATCGTGTTCATCGGCCTGCTCTACGCCGTGCGCCATCCGGTGGTGGGATCGACGCTGCTGAGCATCGCCACGTGGATCAAGGTGTGGCCGGCCGCGGTGCTGCTGGCCATGGTCATCGCGCTCAAACAGCGCGTGCGCATCATCACGGCGGGCGTGGTGGTCACGCTGTTCGTGATGCTGGGCGTGCTGGTGCTCGGCGGGATCGAGCGGATCGCGGACTTCCTGCTCAACCAAGGCTCCCGCGGGATGCAGCTCGAGGCCACGTTCTCCACGCCGTGGGTGTGGGCCGCTGTCCTGGGGCTCGCCGACTCCCGGATCGCGGACAACACCGCGATCAACTCCACCGAGGTCTACGGTCCCGGTGTGGAGGTCATGGCCTCCCTCATGCAGCCGCTGCTGCTCATGGCCGTTCTCGTTGCCGCGGTGCTGCTCATCCGGGCACTGCGGCGCGGTGCGGACAGGGCGCGCCTGGTCCACGCCGGATCCTTGCTGCTGACCATCGTGCTGATCGTGTTCAACAAGGTGGGCTCCCCGCAGTTCATGATCTGGCTGGCCCCGGTGGTCATGGTGGGTCTGCTGCACGACCGCGTCCGGTGGCGCATCCCGGCCTTACTGACCCTGGGCATCGCGGCGACCACGTTCGTGATCTACCCGCTGTTCTACACGCCGCTGATCCACGCGAACCCGGTCATGGCCGGGGTGCTGACCCTGCGTAACGTGCTGCTCGTGATCCTCCTGGGTTGGACCGTGCGGCGGATCTGGCAGCTGGGTGCGCCCGCGGCGGCCGGGGCCCGGCCCGGTGCCACTGTGTTGAATGCGGAGGAGCCAAGCGCCGAAGATAAGAAGTCATTCCCGCGACGATAGCCACACGCCGGAGAAGCTCCCCGTGGCGGTCGTTGAGCGTTAGGAGTCGTCCCCGCGCCTCGTGAGCCGGTTCTTGGCGTACCCCCACAGCGAGGGCGCCTCCTCGGGCTGCCGGGCCTCCGCATTGCGCAACCGGTCCTCCCGCTTGTCGCGGTGGCGTTGCATGTGGTCCTCGTAGCGCTTCTGGTTGAGCCGCTGCTGTTCCTGCTCCGCGGCCTCCCCCTGCGGATCCGTCTCATAGACGTCCCGCGGGTCGGTGCGCTGCGAATCACGTACCACCCGGGGGGCGGTGGCGTGCGTGCCCGCCCGTTCGGCCTCGACCACGCGCGGGAGCCTCCGCCGGATCGCCTCGCGCTCCGCCCGCTCCGCCAACCGTCGCTGCGACGCACTCATCCGGCGGGGCTCGGTATACCGGTCGCGGATCTTCTCGATCACGGGCAGCTCGTCGGTGGTCTCGTAGGGCTCCTCCGGGTCGTCGACCTCGTACGACGACGGCGCCGCTCGCTCCCGTACGTGCGGCGCCGCGGCGTCGTCGTCCGTGACGTAGGAGACCCGGGTGACGGGGTGGTGTGCGGTGTCCTGGTCCCGCAGCGGGGTGACACGCGGGACGGAACCGGTGTCGACTTCCCGCGGCGCCTGCCACGGCGTGTCCGCGAAGACGCGGTGGCTGCGCCAACCCCGGAAGAGTTTCCAGCCGAGGTAGAGCACGCCCAGCAGCAGGACGGCGGCGGGTTCGGCGTATCCCGTGGAGTAGTAGATCGAGGCCGCGATGAGTGCCACGATCCCCGTCCCCAGGGGCGCGAGGGCCGCTGGCGACTGAACGGGCAGTAAACCCAGGAGATCACGGGTGTAGCGGTTGTCGTGACGACGACCGTGCACCGTGTGGGCCCGGATCTTCACGCCCGGGGGAGTGTGCTCCGAGAGTCGGTGCGTGGTGACCGGGGGATCCTCCGGGTCCTCGGGCTCGAGCACCACGGTGCGGGCGCGCCCGGCGGCCAACGCCGCCCTATTGGTCGCCAGAAAGCCGGCGACCAGTAGATACACGCCCATGGTCAGAAGCACGTAGGGCAGCATTACCGCCACGACCAGGGCGATCACACGCCAGACCCAGGCCACGTCCCCGGCCGGGAAGTTCTCGAAACGGAAGGGTCCGTGGGTTACCCACAGGAGAAGCGCCCCGAGGATCACGGCTCCCACCCCGTTGCGCACGGCGTGCACGCGCAACCGCGGCCAACCGCGGGCCGACCGCGCGGCCCGGCGCTGTTCGCGTGTGCGCATGAGGACTCCTGTGATCCCGGGGAAAATGGTGCTCCCAGGGTATGTGGTGCGGGGGACACGCACGAGGACTCAGGGGTGGGACGCACGGGCCGTACTTGCATCGTGACGGGTGAGGTGCGCACCCCCACCTGCCCCTAGGATCGACCCGTGGCCCGTTTCCTGCTCGACATCGCCCCCGTGCGGGACATCCCCGCCTTCCGGCGACTGTGGATCGGGTCCACGCTGTCGATGCTCGGAAGCCAGTTCACCGTGATCGCGATCAGCCTGGAAGTGTTCGAGCTGACCGGATCCACGTTCGCCGTGGGGATGGTGGGCTTCTTCGCGCTCGTGCCCCTGATCATCGCAGGTCTCTACGGGGGCAGCATCGGGGACGCCACCGACCGGCGTTCGGCGGGCCTGTGGACCACGTTCGGCCTGTTCATCATGACCGTGGCGTTGGCCGCGCACGCGTGGCTGGACATTGCGAGCGTCGCGGTGCTCTACGGCATCGTGGCCCTGCACTCCTTCGCGCAGGGACTGAACCAGCCCGTGCGCGGTGCGATCGTCCCGCGCCTCGTCCCCATGCGACAACTGCCCGCCGCCAACGCCCTGTTCCAACTGACCATGGGCTCGTGCCTCATGGTGGGCCCGCTGCTGGGCGCGCTCACGGTGGCCGGACTGGGTTTCCGGTGGGCCTACACGGTGGACGCCCTGAGCTTCGCCGTGAGCCTGTGGGCCATGTACAAACTGCCACCCCTGCCGCCCATCCCCGGGGAGGACGGCGCCACGAGCAAGGCCGGTTTCCGTTCCGTCGTGGAGGGGTTCCGGTTCCTGGCCACCCGCCCCAACCTGCGCATGACGTTCCTGCTGGACCTGGCCGCCATGATCTTCGCGATGCCCCGCGCGCTGTTCCCCGTGCTGGGGGCGTCCGTGCTGGGCGGGGACCAGTTCACGGTGGGGCTGCTCACCGCGGCGCTCGCGGCTGGATCCGTCCTCGCGGGAGTCTTCTCGGGAACATTCATTCGCATCAATCACCACGGTCGTGGGTGCGCCGCCGCCGTGGCCGCGTGGGCCGTGTGCATCATGGCGTTCGGTGCGGTGATCCTGGTGTCCTCCGGCGGCTGGGGCCGGGACACCGCGTGGCCCCTCGTCATGTCCTGCCTGGTGCTCGTGGCCGCGGGGGTCATGGACTCGGTGTCCATGCTGTTCCGCACCACCATCCTGCAGGCGGCCACCCCCGACTCGCTGCGCGGCAGGCTCCAGGGCATCTTCATCGTGGTGGTTGCGGGCGGCCCTCGCCTGGGCGACGCCGTGATGGGCGCCGGCGGCCAGTGGCTCGGACCCGGGTTCGCCGCCCTGGTGGGTGCCGTGATCTGCTTCCTGCTCGTGCTGCTGCTCATGCGGATGTTCCCCGAGTTCATGCGCTACGACGCCCGCGACCCGCAACCCTGACCGCCTGCGCCTTCCTCGAGGGGCTCGTCTTCGGGGACGACGACGCCGCTCGCGCACCCTCGGGTCGCCCGCTCACTCCCATGCCGTTCGCGGGCCGCGGATATCACCCGGCCCGTGGTCTGGATGGGGCCGGCTCCCGCACAATGGAGATCCATCACGTGGCACACCAGGAGGTAAGGGGCATGGCGATTCTCGAGGACGGCCGATGGGACGGGAAGATCTTCGACGGGGAGTGGACGGAGGGTTCCGGTGAGCCCATCACGGTGCTGAACCCGGCCTCGGAAGCGGTCCTGGGTCATGTGGGTGCGGCCACGCCGGAGGACGTGTACCGGGCGGCGTCCGTGGCGTCGTCGGCCCAGCAGTCCTGGGCAGCGCTCAAGCCCACCGAGCGCGCGGCCGTGCTGCGCCGGGCGGGGCAGTTGTTCGAGGAGCACGCTGCCGAGGTCGTGGACTGGGTCGTGCGCGAGACCGGCGCCATCCAGCCCAAGGCCGGGATGGAGGCCCACGTGGCCGCGGAGGAATGCTTCGAGGCGTCCGCGCTGCCCACGCACGCGAAGGGCCAGGTGCTGGCTTCGGACGACCCGCACTGGTCGCTCGCGCGGCGTCTGCCCGCCGGGGTGGTGTCGGTGATCTCCCCGTTCAACTTCCCCCTGATCCTCTCGATCCGTTCCGTGGCACCCGCGCTCGCGCTCGGTAATGCGGTGCTGCTCAAGCCGGACCCGCGCACGCCCGTGACCGGCGGAGTGCTGATCGCACGCATCTTCGAGGAGGCCGGGCTTCCCGAGGGTGTGCTGCACGTGCTGCCCGGCGGCGGGGACGCCGGTGCGGCCGCCGTGGACGCACCCGAGGTCCGGATCGTGTCCTTCACGGGTTCCACTGAGGCGGGGCGGCACGTGGGCGCGGCCGGTGCCCAGCATCTCAAGCGCACGCACCTGGAGCTCGGTGGCAACAACGCGATGATCGTGCTGCCCTCCGCGGACCTGGACCTGGCCGCGAGCGTGGGTGCTATGGGGACCTTCTTCCACCAGGGTCAGGTGTGCATGACCACGGGTCGGCACATCGTGCACCGGGACGTCTACGAGGAATACGTCCAGCGACTCGCGGACAAGGCGGACGCCCTCGTGGTGGGCGACCCCTCCGAGGGACAGGTCCACCTGGGCCCGATCATCGACGAGAAGCAGCTGAAGTCCGTGGACTCCAAGGTCCAGGAATCGGTGATCGCCGGCGCCACCATCCGGGCGGGTGCCACCCACGACGGGTTGTTCTATCGCCCCACGGTGCTGACTGATCTCACCCCTGAGATGCCGGCGTGGAACCAGGAGATCTTCGGCCCGGTGGCACCCGTGATCGCGGTGTCCTCCGTGGACGAGGCCGTGGCGCTGGCCAACGCCTCCGAGTACGCGCTGTCCCTGTCGATCCTGGGCGAGGTGGGGGAGGCCATGAAGGTCGCGGACCGCGTCACGGCCGGGAAGATCCACATCAACGAGATGACCGTGATGGACGAGGCCACCGCCCCCATGGGTGGGATGAAGGCCTCCGGCACGGGCGTGCACTTCGGTGGGGCGGACGCCAACGTCGAGGCGTTCACCGAGCTGCAATGGGTCACCCTCAGCCCGGACATCCCGCAGCACCCGTTCTGATCGGGCAATCCCGCCCGGCCCCGAGGACCGCGACGGCGTGTGATTTTGCTGAGCTAAAGCAGCGAACCACCCTCTGAGAGGGGGTTTGCGTGCTTTGGCTCAGCAAAATCAGTGCACCCGCACGTGGGAGAGGGTGGGGTTTACCCGGAGACGAATCGGCTCAGACGTCCCTGCGGGTGCGGCTCGTGACTTTGCTGCGCAGTGTCAGGAGCAGGATGATCACCAGGACCCCGTAGAGCACGAGCACGATCGGACCGCTCACCAGGACCGAGGCGTCACCGTCCGCGCTGATCAGGGCGTCCCGCAGGCTCGTCTCCGCGAGCGGACCCAGGACCATCCCGATGATCAGCGGCGCGAGCGGGTAATCATGCATACGCATCAAGAAGCCGACGAGTCCCACGCCCAGGAGCATGAGCAGGTCGAAGGTGGAGCCGGACGTCGCGTAGATGCCCAGGCCGCAGAACACCGTGATGCCCGCGTACAGGTACGGGCGCGGGATGAGCAGTAGCTTGGCCCACACCATCGCGAACGGCAGGTTGATGATCAGCAGCACGATCATCGCGATGAAGAAGCTGGCCAACAGCGCCCACACGAGATCAGGGGCGCGCTCGAACAGCAGCGGTCCCGGTTGCAGCCCGTACTGCCGGAACGCGGCGAGCATGATGGCGGCGGTCGCGGAGATGGGCAGGCCCAGCGCGAGCAGCGCACCCATGGCCATACCGGTGGTGGCGTTGCCCGCGGCCTCGGGTGCGGCAAGACCTCGAATGGCGCCCTTGCCGAATTGCGGGTCGCGACGACGCCGATCCAGCTTGCGTTCCGCGCCGAATGCCAGGAACGTGGGGATCTCCGCGCCGCCGGCCGGGACCACGCCGAACGGCAAGCCGATGGCCGTGCCGCGCAACCATGCCGGGGTGGCCTCCCGCAGTTCCTTGCGGCTCAACCAGGGCCGCCCCTGGGCCTTCAGCATCCTTCCCTGGCTCTGGAACCGGGCGGTCGTGGCGAAATAGATCACCTCACCCAGCGCGAGCACCGCGACCGTGACGGTCACCAGGGAGATCCCGTCGAAGAGGTAGGGGGAGTTCATGGTGAACCGCGGGATGCCGGTCACGGAGTCGATACCCACCACGGCGATCCCCAGTCCCAGGGCGAGGGACAACAGACCCTTGACCGCGGAGTCCGTCACCACGGAGGACGTGGCCACGAACGCGAACAGGGCCAGGGCGAAGAACTCCGCCGGACCGAACTGGGTGGAGAACTCGGCCAGGAAGGGTGCGAAGAACACGACCACCACGGACGCCACGAAACCACCGATGAACGCCCCGATGGCCGCCGTGGCGAGCGCTTGTGGGGCTCTGCCGGTGAGCGCCATCTTGTGGCCCTCGAACGTGGACGCGATGGCCGAGGCCTGCCCCGGGGTGTTCATGAGGATGCCCATGGTGGAATCCCCGAACAGCCCGCCGAAATATACGCCGGAGAACATGATGAACGCCGCGGTGGGATCCAGGGCGAACGTCACGGGCAGCAGCAGCGCCACGGCCATGGAGGACCCCAGGCCGGGCATGACACCCACGGCGGTGCCCAGGAAGCATCCGAGCACCACCCAGAAGAGGTTCTGCAGGGTGAGCGCCCCGGCGAAACCGTCCAGCAACAGCGAGAGGGTCTCCATCTAGAACCCACCCCCCAGGAGGCCGGAGGGCAGGGACAGTCCCAGGGCCATGTCGAAGGCGATGTACGCGAGGGAACTCACGGTCAGCCCCACGACCAGTGAGAACAGCGGGCGGGTGGAGCCGAAGCCGCGGGCCACGCACCAGAACAGTACGGCGGCGCCGATGATCCACCCCAGGAACTCGAGCAGTAGTGCAAACACCAGGAAACCGCCCACCACCCAGGCGAAGGACCGCCACGAGAATTGGGGCGTGGCGGGCTCGTAGGCACCTACGAACTCGTAGCCGGCATCGTCCGCCGAGGGTGCGGCGTCGTCATCGGCGGGGGAGGTGTGTGCGGTGCTGCCCGTCGACGTCGTCGGGTGGCCTCCAGGGGAACGGTCCGCGGACCGGCGGCGCAGGATCAAGAGCACCTCCACGATCACCAGGGCGTAGATCACGGCCGTCACCACGGCCGGGAAGAACCGGGGCCCGGGGAAGTCCACCGACTCCGGGACGGACATGCTGAGCATGCTCACCAGCAGGTACGTCGCGAAAGCCGCGAGCACCAAGGGCATGGTCAGCTCGGACAGCAGCGACCGGTGCGCGGAGGGCGGCGCCTCCTGCGGGGGTGGTGCGGACGCCGGGGTCGACCCGGTCACCTGTGATGTCACAGTCCCAACTCCTTGTAGAGGCCCTGGATGCGGGTCTTCTCGTCCGCGAGGAAACGGGTGAGCTCCTCGCCCGTGATCACGTTCTCGTTCCAGTTGAAGCGTTCGATGGCCTCCCGCCACTGCGGTGTGGCGATCGTTTCCCGCACAATGGTCTCGAGCTCGGTCTTCTCCTCCGGCGTGATCCCACCCGGTGCCACGAGCAAGCGCCAGTTGGCCAGGGTGACGTCGAAGCCCTGCTCCACGGTCGTGGGGATCTCCACCCCGGGCACGGGTCCGCGGGCCACGATGCCCAGGGCCCGCAACCGCCCGGACTCGATCTGGTCGATGGAATCCGGGTACCCGCTGGCCGCGGCGGCCGCCGTGCCGTTGAGCAGGGCCTGGGTGGATTCACCGCCGCCGTCCGAGGACACGTAGATCATGTCCTTGGGTGCCAACCCGGCACTGATCGCCATCTCGGTCACGACCAGCTGGTCGAAGGAACCGCCTCCGGTCCACGGGACCTTGCCGGGGGTCTTGGCCCACGCCGTCATGAGTTCTTTCAAGGACGTGTACGGGGAATCGCCGGGGACCACGATCACGTCGTACTCCTCCACCACCACGGCCAGGGGATTCACCTCCGCGTAGGTGGTGGCGGAGTCGTACTGGATGGTGGCCGCCAACTGACCCGTGCCACCCACCATGAGGTTGTTGGCCTTGCCGGAGAGGATCTCCAGGTTCCCGAGCGCGATGGTCCCGCCGGCACCCGGGATGTTCACCACCTGGGTGTTGTTCACGATGCCGTTGGCCCGTTGGGCCTGCTGCATCTCCCGGGCCACGGTGTCCCACCCGCCGCCTGCGGCCGCCGGGGCGATAATGGTCAGCGACGAACGGAGGTCGTTGCCGCCGGAGGCCGATGCGATGGACCCCGCCGTCGCGGTTCCGATGGCCCCCAGGGCCACGAGTCCCCCGAGACCGTAGGTCAGGAACGTGCGGCGGTCGGGGGAGTGGGTGGAGCTCATGGATTCTCCCGGGATTCGCGGTAAGGGGGATTCCCGCCGCCCACGGGGCCGCGAGAAGTGTGACTTAGGATACACATACCCCCATGTGGGAGGCGGTACCGACGCGGACCCGGGATTCACCGAGCCGGCACCGGTTCACCGCCCGGGGGCGATCTCGCCCCGCCCCGGAACCCGCCTGCCCCCAGATGGATCGCGCACAGAGAAGAGGACCCATGGCCATCATCCTTGCCGCCGCCGAGACTCCGGCCGGTCACGCCGCCCGCGACTTCGCCGTGCAGGAAGCCCGGCGTCGCGACACGGACCTCGTGGTGTTCCCCGTGGACGGGAACGAGCCGGATCTGTCCGCGATCCCGTACGAGCGCGTGAGCGTGGAGCATGCCGCCGCCCGCAGCCGCAATGCCGTGGGGGATCTGGTGGACGCCACCAACCGCGCGGAGATCGACGCCGTGGTGGTGGGGGTCCGACGGCGGTCCCCCGCGGGCAAGATCTTCCTGGGTTCTTCCGCGCAGCAGATCATCCTGGAATCCGCCGTCCCCGTGATCGCGGTGAAACCCGCCCCGGGACGCTGACCCTGCCCGCCTCGGCGGGTGACTGATCCCCTTACCCTGGTGCGGTGCCTTCCTTCCGCTCACGCCCGAACTCCCGCGCGCCCCAAGACGCCCGCCCCTCGGAGCCCGATCCCGGAGGTCTCCACCGCGGGGGCCCCGCAGCTTCCGAGGAGCCCGTGACGCCCGAGGGCCCGGCAACGCCGTCGGATCCTGGGACCCCGTCCAAGACCGCGGGCGGGAAGAGCCTGAACCGCCAGATCCTCGCGCTCGCCGTCCCGGCGTTCGGAGCGCTGATCGCGGAGCCGCTGTTCCTGCTCGCGGACTCGGCGATCATCGGCCACCTGGGCACGGCGCAGCTCGCGGGGGTAGGGATCGCCGCGACGGTGGTGCAGACGGTCGTGGGGCTCATGGTCTTCCTGGCCTACAGCACCACCCCCGCGGTGGCCCGGCACGTGGGTGGTGGCAGACTCGCCGATGCCTTGCGCGTGGGTCGGGACGGACTGTGGACCGCCGCGGGTCTCGGGGTGCTGCTCGCCGCGGTGGGTGCCGTGGCCGTTCGTCCCCTGCTGCGCGCCCTGGGTGCGGAGGGCGAAGTGCTGGGGCACGCGACGTCGTATGCGCTGTGGTCCCTGCCCGGACTCGTGGCCATGCTGATCGTGTTGGCCGCCGTGGGTGTGCTGCGAGGTCTGCAGGACACGACCACCCCGCTCGTGATCGCGGGCGTGGGCGCCGTCGTGAACGCGGGGCTGAACGTGGCGCTCGTGTACGGCGCGCAGCTGGGCGTCGCCGGCGCGGCGATCGGCACGAGCATCACGCAGTGGGCCATGGCCGTGACGTACCTGATCATGCTCACTCGACAGTTCCGACGGCGCGGCGTGAGCCTCGCGACGTCCTGGGCCGGGGTGCGCACGCACCTCACGGTGGGGACATGGCTCATGCTGCGCACCCTGTCCCTGCGCGCCGCGATCCTGGTGACCGTGGTGGTGGCCACGGCGCAGGGGGCCGAGAACCTCGCGGCCTACCAACTGACCATGACGATCTTCAACTTCCTGGCCTTCGCACTGGACGCCTTGGCCATCGCCGCCCAGGCGCTGCTGGGCAAGGAACTCGGCGCCCGGGACCTGCAACGGCGCTCGGAACGCGAACATGTCCGGAGGCTCATGCATCGACTGATCCGGTGGGGTCTGGGCTTCGGCGTGGTCACGGGCGTGATCGTGGGTCTGCTCGGGCCGCACCTGGGCTTCCTCTTCACCTCGTCGCGGGACGTCCAGGTGATCTTCGGGGTCGCGTTGATCGTCGTGGCCGTGGGTCAGCCCCTCGCGGCATTCGTGTTCGTGCTCGACGGCGTTCTGATCGGCGCCGGCGACGCTCGCTATCTCGCCCTGGCCGGGGTCATCAACCTGGTCGTGTACGCGCCCCTGTTGTGGCTCGTTCTCGAACGGGGTGGGAGCGGCACCGCGGGCGCGGCGTGGCTCTGGGTTGCGTACGCGGGCGGGTACATGGGCGCCCGTGCCGTGACCCTGGGTCTGCGCATCCGCGGGGACCGGTGGATGTTCGCGATGGCGTGAGCGGCCCGCGGAGCCAGCCCGGCGCCAGGAGGCTCCGTGCGGCGTCGTCACAGGCCTGAAATCGCGTGGTGGACCGCGCCGTTGCAGGGTGCGGAGACTATCCTGGAGGTATGAACAACGACGTTCTGAACACCTCGTCCAACGCTCCCGTCCTGGTGGGTATTGATGGTTCCGAGATCGCGCTGCGCGCCCTCGACCGTGCCCTCACGGAGGCGGCCACCCGCAAAGTCCCGGTGCGCCTGTTGTGCGCGTTCCCCGTCGCGGTCGTGGGGGATCCAGGCCTGGAACAGCGCTTCCACGACGCCGTGAAGGCGGAGAGCGAATCCCATCTCGAGGCCGCCGGGGAGTACGCCCGCTCCCACGCCCCGGACGTCGAGATCCGCAAGGTCCTGGGCGAGGGCGACGCCGCTCGGGCCGTCCTGCACGCCGCCAAGGACGCGTGCCTGGTGGTCATGGGCAAGCGCGGCAAGGGCGATGCCCTGCGGGGTCGGCTGGGCTCGGTCTCCGCGGCCGTGGCGGCCCACAGCCCCGTGCCCGTGATCGTGGTCCCGCCCGGAACCCACGAGGACGACTCGGACGCGGAAATCGCCCGCGAGGAGGGCCGGGACGGCAAGGACGTGCGCGTCTCCGACGACGAGGCCCAGGGTGGAACCCGCACCCCTGCCTCCGAGATGGACTTCTCCGGCTCCGTGGTCGTGGGCGTGGACGGCGCGGGGGAGAAGAACCCCGCGGTAGCGCACGCGATCCAGTACGCCCTGTCCCATGACGCGACCCTGAGCCTCGTCTCCGTGAACGGCGCCCTGTCCGGGACCCCGGAGTGGTTCCAGGACCAGTACAACCAGACCTACTACTTCCAGGAATCGCTTGAACGGCTCTCAGAACTGGCGCGCACCATTGCTGAGCGGGAACCCCGGTTGCGGGTCACTCAGCACGCGTTCCTGGGCCGCCCCGGCCGGGTGCTCGTGCAGGCCACCCGGACCGCGGACCTTGTGGTCGTGGGCTCCCGCGGGATCGGTGGGTTCACGGGTCTGTTGCTCGGATCCGTGTCCCAGGCCGTGCTGAGCTCCGCTGCCGGGCCCGTGATGGTGGTCCCCAGCGGGCGCTGAGTCCCGATCCGCACTCCCCCTCGAAACACAGTTAAGAAACTAGGTGCAGACAGATGACACAGAACATCGTGGTGGCGTACGACGGTTCCGATCACAGTGAGCGGGCCCTGGACTGGGCGATCCTCGAGGCCCAGAAGCGGCAGGAGCCGTTGAAGATCGTGCTCTCCACGGGCCGCCAGACCGGCCTGGACCAGTCCATCTATGGAGCCTTCGCGGATGCGCTGCACCAGGAATCGGAGCGGCTGGCCACGCGCGCCGTGGAGAAGGCCAAGGCGGGCGGCGTCACCGGGCAGGGCATCATCGAGCGCGGCGACGCCGCCGGCGTGATCGTCTACGAGGCCCAGGACGCCTCCGTGGTGGTCCTCGGCAAGCGCGGGCACCACGGGGTGCGCGGGCGCGTGGGTTCGGTCTCCGCCGCGGTGGCCGCCCACTCCGCCGCGCCCGTGGTGATCCTCCCGGAGGAGTGGCGCCCTGACGAACGTGAGACCCGGCCCGAGGGTGAGAGCTTCGAGGGTCGCGTGGTCGTGGGCGTGGACAAGCTCGGCGCCAAGAACAAGGCGGTCCCGCAGGCCGCCCGGTACGCCGCGGATCACGGGCTGCGGCTCGCGATCGTGAGCGTGGTCCCCACCACGAGCTACCTGCCCATGAACTCCGCCGAGCTGGATCGCGCCGTGCAGGAACAGCTCATGGCCCCGGCCAAGGAGCTCACCGATTCCGTGGCCGAGGAACTGCGCAAGGACTTCCCGGACCTGGATATCGAGACCCGCGTGCTGGAGGGCCGCCCCGCGGACGCACTCGTGGACGCCTCCCGCACCGCCGAGCTGCTCGTCATGGGCACCCGCGGGTACGGCGGGTTCCGCGGTCTGCTCATGGGTTCGGTGTCCCAGGCCGCCCTCGCGGACGCCGAGTGCCCCGTGATGGTGGTCCCCACCGCGCGCCGCTGAGTCGGGCGCTCTCGAAACCCACTGGGTCTCGAGAGCAACGCGCCGTCGGGACCGCCGGGCCGCGCGGCGTCGTCGTACCCGCACCCTGGCCTGCGAGAACCTGTGCCGACCAGCATGTGACGAAACCCGGGAGGATCCGTGGACACCGAGACGCTCAGGATGGCGCCCCTGCGGCGCATCATCACGACCGGCGCGCTGGGGGCGGTGCTCGTCGCGGGAGTCGCCGAGCCCGCCCACGCCCTGGACGTGCCACCCCGCCCCACCGAGGGTGCGGTGCAGGACCAGGCGGACCTGCTGACCCCGGACCAGGAAGCACAGCTGAACCGATTGATCGGGGAGAAGAACTCCGAGAACGAGTACATCCGCGCGGCCGTGCTCACGGTGGACGACACCCAGGGAGAGAGCATCGAGGACTACTCCCGCACGGTGGCCACGGACTGGGGCGTGGGAGACGACGGCCGCAACAATGGGGTGCTCGTGGTCGCGGACATGGGCGAACGTGAGCTGCGCATCGAGGTCGCGGACGGGGCCCGCGAGGTGCTCTCGGACGGGGACGCCCGGAACATCATGCAGGACGAGCTGGAACCGGGGTTCAAGAAAGAGGATTACGCGGGAGCGTTCACGAACACCATCACCGAGGTCTACGACGAGGCGAATCCGCAAGCGGCCGCGGATCGTGAAGCCAAGAGCAACACCTTGCTCCGCGTGATTCTGGGCCTCGTGGGAGCGGGTGTCCTGGTGGGGCTTTTTCTGGCATGGCGCCATCACCGGCAGAACAAACGGATCCGGGAGCAGGCGGAGGGCGAGATCGAGCAGTTCCAGCGGGAGCACCCGGACGAGGAGATCACGGACGGGATGCGCCAGGCGTACTACAAGTACCGCCTCCAGAACCGCAAGGCCCCCGGGCTCAACGACAAACCCAATCGGGCCAAGGACGCGGACGGCATCGAGCACGAGATCCGGTACGCGCCCACGTTCCGCTCGTGGTTGCCGCTCTACGTGATGTACCCGGCGGTGTACAACGGTTCGGCGGCATCCTCGGCGGGGTCGTCGTTCGGGAGCTCGTCCCCGTCGTCCTTCGGCGGGGGCGGCGGGTTCACCGGCGGGGGTTCATCAGGGAGTTTCTGACCAGGGACGTTCCGGGAACGTGTTTTCGACACTCCGAGCGGCCGCCGCGGGACGAACGCGGGGCCGTGGCCCGCGCTATGCGTTCGCGCCCGTCCGGACCATGCTCAGCAGTTCCTCGTGCACGGTGGTCTCTCCCATGAGCTCGGGGTGGAAACTGATGCCCAGGACATTGGCCTGGCGAACGGCCACCACCGTGTCGCGGTAGCGGGCCAGCACCTGCACACCGTCCCCCACCTCGGTCACCGAGGGTGCTCGGATGAAGGCCGCGCGGACGACGCCGCTCGGGGCCATCGCGGTGTCGTCGTCCGTCTCCGCGTGGCCAGCGGTGCCGGCCCACGGGAGCGAAACTTCCGCGGAGTCGACCTGGGAGCCGAACGCATTGCGGTCCACCGTGACGTCCAGAACACCCAGGCTCTGCTGCCCCGGCGCGGGATCCGCAATCCGCGTGGACAGCATGATGAGTCCCGCGCACGTGCCCAGAGTGGGCAGGCCGGCGCGGATGACCCGCTGGAGGGGCTCGAACAGACCGAACGTGCGGCACAGCCGGTCCATCGTGGAGGACTCACCCCCGGGCAGGACGAGCGCGTCCACGGCGGGAGCGCCGTCGTCGCCCAGCAGGTCCGAGACGGAACGGACGCGAACCGCCCGGGCACCCAGCGATTGGAGCATCGCCAGGTGCTCGGCCACCCCGCCCTGCAGCGCCAGGACACCGACGGTGGGGGCGGAGCTCACCAGCCGCGCTCCGCGAGGCGGTGGGGTGCGGGCAGGTCCGCCACGTTGATGCCGACCATGGCCTCGCCCAGGCCGCGGGAGACCTCCGCGATGCGGGCGGGATCGTCGTAGTAGGCGGTCGCGGCCACGATGGCGCGGGCGCGCTCGGCGGGGTTGCCGGACTTGAAGATGCCCGAGCCCACGAACACGCCGTCCGCACCGAGCTGCATCATCATGGCGGCGTCCGCGGGGGTCGCGATCCCCCCGGCGGTGAACAGCACCACGGGGAGCTTGCCCGTGCGGGCGACCTCCGCCACCAGCTCGTACGGCGCAGACAGTTCCTTGGCCTTGACGTAGAGGGCGTCCGGGGTGGAGGTGTAGAGGCCCTGCAGCTCGGCGATCTGGGCGCGAATGGTGCGGATGTGCTTGGTGGCCTCGGAGACGTCCCCCGTGCCGGCCTCGCCCTTGGAGCGGATCATGGCCGCGCCCTCGGTGATCCGGCGCAGCGCCTCACCCAGGTTGGTCGCACCGCACACGAACGGGACGTTGAAGCGGTGCTTGTCGATGTGGTTGACGTAATCGGCGGGGGAGAGCACCTCGGACTCGTCGACGTAGTCCACCTTGAGGTGCTCGAGCACCTGGGCCTCCACGAAGTGCCCGATCCGCGCCTTGGCCATCACGGGGATGGACACCGAGTCGATGATCTGCTCGATCAGATCGGGATCACTCATGCGCGCCACGCCACCCTGGGAGCGGATGTCCGCGGGAACGCGCTCGAGCGCCATCACGGCCACGGCTCCGGAGTCCTCGGCGATCCGGGCCTGCTCAGCGGTGACCACGTCCATGATCACACCGCCCTTGAGCATGTCGGCCAGGCCGCGCTTGACGAGGCGCGATCCGGTCACGGGGGTGGGGTTCTGGGCGGAGGTCTGCAAGGTTTCGGTCATGGCCTCCATCCTGGCAGCGTGGATGGTCCATTGACAGAGCCAAAATCGACGAAATGAAGTGGTCCACTTACGCAACGACCGGCACTTAATCCGCGGCCTCTGGCAGCCGTCGATCGAGACGCTATCGAAATCTAAGTAAGTATAAAAATATTTATATAATACTTTACACTTCGGTACATGGACCTCGCAGCCAACCCCTACAGCCCCGGATCCGGGCTGCGTCCCAAGGTGCTCAGTGGCCGGGAGGCAGAGATTTCCGCCTTCGACCTCATGATCGCGCGCGCCAAGCTCCACCGCCCCAACAGGGGCATGGTGCTCACGGGTCTACGCGGAGTCGGAAAGACCGTCCTGCTCAACGTCCTGCGTGCGCACGCGGACAATCACGGCTGGCTCACCGTCCAGCTGGAGGGGCGGCCGGAGGCTCGGGGCAGGCAGGACGTGAGAGACAGGTTCGCCCGGGAACTCCTGGTGGCGGCTCGGCGTCATCTCGGCCGTCACCCCGGTCAGTTCTTCGCTGATGCGCTCACGACCATCCAGTCCTTCAGTGTCTCCGTGGGGACGAGCGGTGTCTCGGCCAGTGTCGATCTTCATCCCGTACGCGCGCAGTCCGGGCGGATCGACATCGATGTGGAAGAGCTGGTCGAGGATCTCAGCGAACCACTGAAGGCACAGCACAGCGCATTCGGCCTGTTCATCGACGAGATGCAGGACCTAGACCCGGACATGATGAGCGCAATCGTCACGGTCCAGCACATCGCGGGCCAGCGTGACTGGCCGTTCTACGTGATCTGCGCCGGTCTGCCGAACCTTCCCACGATCCTGAGCGCCACACGCAGTTATGCGGAAAGACTCTTCGACTACCGGGTCATCGGACCGCTGGACCCGGAGCAAGCGCGATACGCGGTGGCACGCCCGGCCAAGGACGTGGGCGCCGAATTCGACACGGAGGCGCTGAACGCCATCGTCGCGGCGTCGGGTGGTTATCCGTACTTCATCCAGGAGTTCGGGAACGCAGTGTGGGAAGTCGCGCCGACCACGCCGTTCACGCTCGAGGACTCGAGAGTGGCCATCGAGAAGGGGTGGGCGCAACTGGACTCCGGATTCTTCCCGGCCCGCTGGGGCAGGGCGACGCCCAAGGAGCGCGAGTACATGAGCGTCATGGCGGTGGACGGTGCGGGCCCCTCCCGCACGGGTGAACTCGCAGCCCGGCTCGGTACCAAGGCCAGCAGTCTGGGCCCTACCAGAGCGCAACTGATCCAGAAGGGGATGATCTATGCTCCCGATCACGGTCAGGTGGCGTTCACCGTTCCCGGCATGGCCGACTTCATCGCGCGGCAGTCCCGGGAATGAGGCACGCCAGGGACACCGACCTCCCCCTGACCGTCGATCGCACCGCGAGCACGGGTCTGGGGGATCAGCTCGTGCGGCAGATCCGCGAGCTCGTGGCGCGCGGGGTGCTGCGCCCGGGCGACCCCCTGCCTTCGTCCCGGGCCCTGGCCGCCCGGTTGGGAATCTCGCGCGGAACGGTCACGTCCGCGTGGGACGTCCTCGCGGGTGAGGGCTACCTCGTGGCCGATCGCGGTGCCACGCGGATCACCCCGCATCTGGAAATGCGGCGCGATACAGGGCCCGTTGCCCGTGCTGCCGCTGCGACCGCCGATGCTCCTCGAGCCCGCTCGTCCGGCCCGGTGCCCGGGGGCGACGCCGCGGCGTCGCCCCGCGCCGGACAGCATTCCACCCCCACGTCGCCTCGTGCTGGCACACCGGCCGCGGGCATTCCCGCCCCGACGACGTCGCCCGCGCCCCCTTCGCAGCGCACGGCCCGTCGGTCCGCGGTGCGTCCCGAGATGATCGACCTGCGCCCTGGGAAGAGCACCATCACGTCCCTGGACACCCCCGCGTGGCGCGGGGCGTGGCGGGACGCGGCGAGCGGCGTCGCCACGGGGCGCACCCTTCGCACCGATCTGCGGGACCACCTCGCGGACTACCTGCGGCTCAATCGCGGGATCGTGCGTTCTCCCGAGGACATCCTCGTCACTGCGGGCGTGCGGGACGGGTTGCAGCTCGCGTTGCGGGTGCTGGGGCTCGCACACGGCAGGAGGCTGCGCGTGGCCGTGGAGAATCCCGGGTACCCCGCGCTTCGTCGTGTGGTGCGCGCGCTCGGGCACATCGCCCTGCCGGTGGGGGTGGACGAGCACGGTCTCGTGCCCGAGCATCTGCCCAGCGGTTGGTGGGGCGGGGCGGGGCGGTGGGATGTCGCCCCCGCGCCGGACGCCATCGTGCTCACGCCCGGACACCAGTACCCGCTGGGCGGGACCATGCCCGTGACGCGCCGGATGGAACTGCTCGCATGGGCCCGTGAGCACGGCGCGCTCGTACTCGAGGACGACTACGACTCCGAACTGCGCCACAGCGCCCAACCCCTGCCCGCCCTCGGGGCATTGGACACCGCCCGGGACACCGTGGTGACCCTGGGCAGTTTCGCCAAGGTGCTCGGCAGTTCCGTGGGCGTGGGGCACCTCGTGGCCCCGGATTCCCTGCTCCCGGACCTCGCACGCACGCGTGCGGAGCTGGGTTCGCCCGTCTCGCTCATCGCCCAGGAAGCGCTCGCGCGGTTCGTGGATTCGGGGGAGTTCCAGCGCCACACGGCCAGGATGCGCCGCTCCTTCCGACGACGCCGCTCGCTGCTCTCCGACGTCCTCGGCGGCCTCCCGCACGTGAGTGTTCTGCCCATGGCCGGCGGTGCCCACGCGGTCCTCGCCGTTCCGGACGAGGACGCCACGATCGAGCGCGCACGACGCCGCGGGGTCCTCGTGGGTGCCCTGGGCGAGTACTGGACGGGGCAGGGCCGCGAGGGTGGTGAACGTGGTGGGGCAGGGGCGTCGTCGTCACTGGCGGAAGCGGACCGGGGACCCGACGAACGGGGCGGGGTGGTGCTGGGCCTGACCGCGCCGGACCGGGACGTGGAACGCGGTGCCCGGGTGCTGCGGGAGGTACTGGGCGAGCCCTGAACCCGTCCAGGGAAGCTCGTTAGACTGGGCGGGACATCCCCGGCAGATTCAGGAGTTCTCGGCGTGCCCCAACAGATTTCCGCACCGCACGGCGGGCAGGACCGCGGCAGGTCCCGCGGGGCCGACGTGCGCCACGACCTGTGGGGACCCACCCTGCTGCGCGCCGTGGTGGCGCTGATCTTCGCGGCGGTGACCGTCTTCTGGCAGGAACCGTCCCTCGGGGCGGGCCGGTGGGTCATGGCGTTCTTCCTGGTGGGAACGGGCGTCTCCGCGATCTTCCTGCAGCTGCGGCTGAACCGCCGCGAGGACGTGGACCTGGGCCCGAGCCGGAACATCCCGCAGTCCTACGGTGTGCTGTACGTCCTGGGCGGGGTGCTCACCGCGGTGGTCGCGAGCAGTGACTGGCTCTTCGTCCTGTTCTCCGCCGTGATCCTGGGTCTGTGCGGGATCACCGAACTGGTGTTGGGCATGCGTTTCCGTGGCCAGTTCCCGCTGGGTCGTGACTGGACGCTGTGCGGCGCGGTGACCGTGTTCGCGGCCACGGGTATGGTGCTCGTGGAGACCCTCGGAACCAAGGCAGAACTTGGTGTGGTGGGCGGTGCGGCCATCATCGTCGGCGTCACCCAGCTCATCGCCGCACTGAGCCTGCGCCACGATGCGCGCGCAGCGGACAAGGCCCTGACGGACCCAGGCCGTACGGCCTGAACGCGTACACTGACACGTTGAACTCGCGGGCGGATCCCCTACCCCCGCCCCACACCCCGACCACCGCCAGGAGGAATCACGTGGCCCAGCGCACTGAGCACAATGGCCGGCGCAGAACCGATATCAAGGGGCCCCTGATCATCTCGGCCGTTCTGGCGGTCGTGGCCTTCGTGGTGGTGTCCGTGGTAGCAGCGGGCGGCACGGACAACGCCGCCCGGATGGGCCTGGGCCTGATCGCGGCGGGCATCGCGTTCATCGCCTCCGTGGTGGTATGCGCGACCCTCATGCTGCTCGAGAAGCCCAACGCGGAAGAGCTCGGTCAGGGCACCGGCGTGAACCGGTCCTCCGCCAAGCTGTACGCGGAGAACAAGGCCCGCCGGCAGGCCGAACAGGCGCGCGGGGAAGGCTCGGGGACGACGTCGTCCGGTACCGGCGGTGCCGCGGGGGCGGCAACCACCGACGAACCCCAGTTCGGCCAGCGCGTGCGCCCGGACACCAAGGGCGAGGAGCCGGGCTCGAGCGCTCGCTGACCGCAGCATGTAGGGCTCCCATACAGAGCGAGGCCCCGGAGAACCACTGGTTCCCCGGGGCCTCGCTCTCTCATGTCGTGGCACCCCTGCCGTGCGGCTCTGGTCGCATGACCCGTGCCGTGCGGCCGTTCGGCACGTCGAGCGCACTCAGCGCGCGAACCGCTTCAGTCGCAATGAGTTCAGCACCACGAACACCGAGCTGAACGCCATGGCGGCGCCGGCGATCATGGGGTTCAACAACCCCAGGGCCGCCACCGGAATGGCCACGGTGTTGTAGGCGAAGGCCCAGAACAGGTTGGACTTGATGATGTGCAGCGTCTGCCGGGAGAGCTTGATCGCCAGCGGGATGGCCGTGAGGTCACTGCGCACCACGGTGATGTCCGCGGCCTGCATGGCGGCATCCGTGCCGGAACCCATGGCGATGCCCAGGTCCGCGCGGGTCAGGGCGGGGGCGTCGTTGACGCCGTCACCCACCATGGCCACCACGCGGCCCTGCGACTGCAGCTCTTCCACGGCCTGGACCTTGCCGTCCGGGGTGACGTCCGCGATCACGTCTTCCGGGGCGATCCCCACGTGGGCGGCCACGGAACGGGCCACGGCGGCATTGTCCCCCGTGAGCAGCACCGGGCGCAGCCCGAGCCGCTGGAGTTCCGCGATCGCGGCCGGGGCCTCGTCCTTCACGGTGTCCTGCAGGTCGATGAACCCGGCCACGCGCCCGTCCACGGCCACGAGGATGGTGGTGAAACCGTCCTCGCGGGCGCGGCGCAGGGCCTCGGACTCGTCCGCGGTCAGCCGGATCCCGTTCTGGGTGAGCCAGGATTCCCGGCCCACCACGACGGCGCGCGCGTTCATGCCGTCCGGGACGTACCCCTTGACGCCGCCGCCCGGGGCGGACTCGAAGCGGGAGACCTCGTAGCGGTGGGGCGTGGCTGCGGTGATCGCCTGGGCGATCGGGTGCTCGGAGTAGCTCTCCACGGCCGCGGCCAGATCCAGCACCTGATCCCGCGACCACGAGTTCACCGGCGTCACGGTGGTCACCGCCATGTCCCCGTGGGTCACGGTCCCGGTCTTGTCCAGTACCACGGTGTCCACCGAGCGGGTGTCCTCCAGTACCTCCGCGGAGGTGATCAGGATGCCCAGCTGAGCGCCGCGCCCGGTCCCGGTCAGCATGGCCGTGGGGGTGGCCAGACCCAGGGCGCACGGGCACGCGATCACCAGGACGGAGACCGCCGCGACGAACGCCTGGTTCAGTTCCCCGGACACGAGCCACCAGATCGCGAAGGTCAGCACCGCGATACCCATGACCACGGGCACGAACACGGCAGAGATCCGGTCCGCGAGACGCGCCACGGGGGCCTTGGTGGCCTGCGCGCGCGCCACGGTTCGGCTCATGGAGGCGAGCACGGTGTCCGCACCCACGTGGGTCGCCCGCGCCAGCAGACGACCCGTGGTGTTCACGGTGGCACCCGTGAGTTCATCCCCCGGGCCCACCTCCACGGGAACGGATTCCCCGGTGAGCATGGAGGCGTCCACGGCGGACTCGCCCTCCACGACCAGGGCGTCCGTGGCGATCTTCTCGCCCGGGCGCACCGTGAAGGTGTCCCCCACGCGCAGCTCGGACACGGGCACCGTGCGTTCGGTGCCGTCCTCATCCACCACGGTGGCTTGCTGCGCGCCGAGATCCAGCAACGCCTTGAGTGCCTCACCCGAACGGGATTTGGCGCGCGCTTCGAGCCAGCGGCCCAGCAACAAGAACGTGGTGATGATGGCCGCGGACTCGAAGTACAACTGGTGGCTGGACATGTCCATGGCCATGTCTGGATGGGCATGGGCGGTCATGTCCGGCTCCACGAGCAGGTGGCCCAGCGAGAACAGGTAGGCCGCGGTCACGCCCAGGGACACCAGGGTGTCCATGGTCGTGGAAAGGTGGCGCGCGTTCACGGCGGTGGCCTTGTGGAAAGGCCAGGCCGCCCACGTGACCACGGGCAGTGTCAGCAGCGCGGCCACCCAGCCCCAGTGGGGGAACTGCGCGCCGGGGACCATGGAGATCACGAAGACCGGCACGGAGAAGACCGCGGCCACGATGAACCGCTTCTTGAGGTCGCTCATCCGCCGTTGCGCGGGGGTGGTCTCGAGCGCGGGATCCCGGTGCTCGTTCTCGGCCCGCAGGGTCTCCTCGGCGGTTCGCTCGGGGGTTGTCTCCGAGGACGCATGCCCGCGGGGGTATGCGTCGGTCGTCCCGAGTGCCGATGACGCCCCGCCCCGCGTACCCGCGTGAGCGGCGTCGTCGGCTTGTCTGGGCGTTTCGGCAGGAGCGGAGGCCCGCTGCACGCGGTCCCCACCCGTGATCTCGGCGCCGTAACCGGCGTTGCGGATGGTGTCCAGGATCTGCTCGTCGGAGACGTCCCCGGGGACCTTGACGGACGCGGACTCCAGGGCCAGGTTGACCGCGGGATCCACGCCGTCGATCTTGCGCAGCTTCCGCTCGATCCGTCCCACGCAGGACGCACACGTCATGCCCGTGATCTGCAGGTCCAGATCACGCAGCGGCCCGTGCACCTGCGGTTCGGCCGTAGCTGGTTCAGACGACGGCATACCCGGCCTCTTCCACGGCCGCGGAGATCTCGTCCGAGGTCAGTTCGCGCGAGCTCTCGATGGTCACGGGGGAGACGCCGCCGGCGTTGAGGTCCACGGCCACGGAGGTGACGCCGGGAACCTCGGCCAGTTCCTCCTTCACGGAGGCGACGCAGTGTCCGCAGGTCATGCCGGAAACGTTGACGGTGGTGTTCATGGGATTCTCCTCAATGCTCGTGATTCTCCTGCCGGGCCGTACGGCCCGAAGTCCTGGTGGCCGCGGCGTGGGCCGACGGCGCCCGCTCAGCTCTTGACGAGCCGGGCGATCGCGGCGTTGGCCTCCGCGAGTTTGGCGTCCATGTCCGAGGGGTCCCCGGAGTCGTGGGCGGCCTCCACGGCGTGCTTGACGCAGTGACCCAGGTGCTCTTCCATGAGCCCCAGGCTCACGGATTTCAGGGCGGACTGGATGGCGGAGATCTGGGTGAGGACATCGATGCAGTAGGTGTCCTCATCGATCATCCGCTGTACACCGCGCACCTGACCTTCGATGCGCTTGAGGCGCCGGGCGTAGGCCGCCTTGTCCTGGGTGTACCCGCGGGTAGGGGTCTCGGGGCTGCTCATGGGTCCAAATTATACCCTGTGGGGGTATGGGTCAAGAGGGCCGCCGGGAGCTTCCGGCCGAGGCCCAGGCCTCACGAATCCTTGATTCGGATGGCTACTCGGGGGGTCGAGTGCCTGCCGACTCGGCAACCCTGCGGTTGTGCAGCACCCTGCGCACGGGGGAGTCATCAGCACAAAGGTGGGCACAGGATCCCGGTACCAGGCGGACGGTGACGGCCGCTTACGCCGGGCGATCCACCTGTACTCAGACCGCGATGCACGACCGGAGAACGTGGTCCCCTTGCGAGGAAGTTTCCGATGGTGCGCCACGACCCCCCCGGCTCACCGGAGGACTGTGTCGAGCGGGGAGTTTTGGGGGCGAGGACGTCATTGGGGCCTTTTTCGCGTGTGAGGACTCGAGTGGATTCGATTGCTTTTACGAATTCCGCAGATGATGCTGATCGCCCACAGGATCACAATGGGCAGGGGCGCGAGAGTCATCCAAGAGGGGTTATCGATGACCGTCATGCCATCGCCGACGTTGTCCCACGTGCAGGTATGTCCTAGGTGTACTGACCGGGGACGTTGATCAATCGTGAGAAGGGCGCCTGGTTGCTGGAGGCGGTGTGGGGCCGATGCTGGTTGTAGTGGTGGAGCCAGTCGGCGAGGGCGTCTCGTCGTTCTTGCTCGCTGCTGTAGCAGCGGGCGTAGGCCCACCCGTCAGCCATGGTGCGGTGGAGCCGCTCGATCTTCCCGTTGGTCTGCGGCCGATACGGCCGAGTGCGCTTGTGCGTGATTCCCAAGTCGGTGCAGGTGTCGCGCCACAGGTGTGAGCGGTAAGCGCCGCCATTGTCGGAGAGGACCCGGTCAAGCCCCGAGAAGTGGTGTAGCGATCTTTCGTAGGGGTCAGGCAGTGAGGGCGGTCAGGGGGTCGGGGATCACCTCGCTTCCGGTGCGGGCCACGGGGGTGAGCCGGCAACGGGTGAGGACCTCGAGTCCGAGGTAGCGGCGGCCCTCGGCCCACTCATCGGTCTGCTCGGCCAGCACCGCGCCCACGAGGCGAACGATGGCGGCTCGGTTGGGGAAGATCCCGACCGCGTCGGTGCGCCGGCGGATCTCCTTGTTCAGCCTCTCGGCGGGGTTGTTGGACCAGATCTGCATCCACACGTCTTTCGGGAAGCCGGTGAAGGCCAGCAGGTCCTCCCGGGCGTCGGCCAGGTGCTCAGCCACCTCGGGCAGCTTCTCGGCGACGTAGTCGATCAGCCGGTCGAACTGGGCGTTCACCGCGGCGGCATCGGGCTGGTCATAGACCGAGTGCAGCATCGCCTTCACGGCCGGCCACATGCTCTTCGGGCAGATCGACATGAGATTGGCCGCGTAGTGGGTGCGGCACCGCTGCCAGGACGCCCCGGGCAGGTGCGCGGCGATCGCGTCCTTGAGACCGGCGTGGGCGTCACTGGTGACCAGGCGGACTCCGCCCAGGCCCCGGGCCACCAGGTCGGCGAAGAACTCGTTCCACGCCGCCCCGGTCTCGGCCGTGGCCACCCGCATCCCGAGGACCTCCCGGTGGCCGTCGCCGTTGACCCCGGTGGCCAGCAGCACGACCGCGTTGACCACCCGCCCGCCCTCTCGGACCTTCATGGTCAGCGCGTCGGCGGCGACGAACGTAAAAGGGCCGGCCTCGTCCAGTGGCCGGTGGCGGAAGGACTCCACGTGCTCGTCGAGGTCACCGGCCATGCGCGAGACCTGGGACTTCGACAGGGAGTTGATGCCCAGGGTCTTCACCAGCTTGTCCATCCGACGGGTCGAGACCCCGGCGAGGTAACAGTCGGCGACCACGGTGATCAGCGCGGACTCAGCCCGTTTGCGCCGCTCCAGCAACCACTCGGGGAAGTAGGTGCCGGTGCGCAGTTTCGGCACGGCGACGTCGATCGTGCCGATGCGGGTGTCGAGCTCACGGTGCCGGTAGCCGTTGCGCTGCGCAGACCGGGTCGGGGTGGGCTTGCCCCATTCGGCGCCGACCACCGCCTCGGCATCAGCAGACAAGAGAGCGTTGATCACCGTCTGCAACAAGCTGCGCATCAGATCCGGGGACGCGTCGGACAGGGCTTCGCCGAGCAGGCCGGCAGGGTCGACAATGTGAGGAGCGGTCATCGTGATGATGTCCTTTCGAGGGTGCTGTGAGAGGTGAACTCGAAAGATCTCACGGTGGCCGCGCTCTCGTCGGCAACGACGAGCAAGACCACCGCGCTACACCACTATCGGGGGCTCAACTAAGGTGCTCACCGGCCAGGGGGCGGCGATCGACACCACCACTGCCTCGGGCAAGCTGGTGTTCGGGATCTTCGCGGCCTTGGCCGAGTTCGAGCGCGAGCTGATCTCCGAACGCACCAAGGCCGGCCTGGCCTCGGCCCGGGCTCGGGGCCGCAGGGGCGGGCGTCCCTACAAGATGACCCCGGCCAAGATCCGTCTGGCGATGGCCTCGATGGGGAAGAAAGACACGAACGTCAGCGCGCTGTGCAAGGAACTGGGCATCACCCGCCAGACGCTCTACCGCCACGTCTCACCTACCGGTGAGCTGCGCGAGGCCGGATGCAAGGTGCTGGCCCAGCGGCGATGAACATCTGCGTGGCTGCGTGGCTGACTTGTGTCTAGGTCGTGGAGTGGCCCGGTGTTGGCGGTTCTCTCAGACTCAGGTGAGTTGAAGGGTGGTGAGGCAGGTGGCGGCTTCGTCGCTGGCAGAGAAGGTGCTCTGGCCGGTGTACCCGTCGTAGGTGACTTCGATGGTGCCGGTGATCCCTCGGGGCAGCCAGAAACCAGCGAAGCCGTTGTTGAAGGTGGTGACCTGTTCCTCGATGAGGGTCTGGCCGGTCGCGTCGTCGGTGATGCGGACGGTGATCTGTTCGTTGGCCAGTTCGCCGCGACAGGTGGTCAGGGAGTGATAGTGGCACTCGTGGGTCTGATCGAGGTAGGGGGCCAGGGACAGGTAGAACCGGTCCTCCGGCAGCGGGAGGTTCAGTTCCTGTTCCGTGTCGGAGAGCAGGAGGTGATCGGCTCGGACCGAGGCCATTAGCTCGGTCGGGCGCTCAGCGACGGGGACCTGGTCGAGGTGGTCGATGATCTGCACGGCGTCTAGTCCGGCCAGATCATGATCGGCGAGGAATCCGGACTCACTGGTGGTCGCCGTGGTGCTTGTTGCTACCGGCTGGGCCTGTGGCGCGGCGGTGCAGCCCGCGAGGGCCAGCAGCAGTGCCCCGGCCACGATCAGTTCTCGTTTCACGCAGTCCATTTTACGGCTGGCTCGCCGTTGATTTCGGGCGCCGCGGGGCGGAGTGTATGAAGATCCGTTGAAGATTTCCGCGTTAAGGGACCTGGCTGAACCCCTCCGACGGGGGCGGGCGCGACACTGGTGGAATGGACATTCATCCGGGGCCACGGGCTCACCGTGTGCTGGTGGTCGATGACGAGAAGCCGTTGGCGAAGATGGTCGCCACGTACCTGGAGCGCGCGGGTTATCAGGTCACCACCGCGCACACCGGCCTGGAGGCTTTGCAAGCGGCACATGCCCTGGGTCCGGACGTGATCGTACTCGATCTGGGGCTTCCCGGGATGGACGGTCTGGAGGTATGCCGGCAGCTGCGGACCTACTCGGAGTGCTATGTGGTGATACTGACCGCGCGCGGTCAGGAGGAGGACAAGCTGGCCGGGCTGGCCGCCGGGGCCGATGACTACCTGACCAAGCCGTTCAGCGTGCGGGAGCTGGTGGCCCGGGTGCAGGCGGTGCTGCGTCGGCCGCGCACTACCGTGGACGGCACTGAACCGGCACAGGTGTTTGAGGACCTGGTGGTGGATCTGGTCGCTCATGAAGTTCGGGCACAGGATGCGGCGGTGGCGCTGACCCGCACCGAGTTCGACCTGTTGGCGGCACTGACGGCCCGCCCGCGCCAGGCCTTGTCCCGGCGACAATTGATCAACGTAGTCTGGGATCCGGCCTGGGTCGGGGATGAGCGGATCGTGGACGTGCACATCGGAAACATGCGCCGCAAACTCAACGAGGATCCGAACCGCTATATCGAGACGGTGCGGGGCGTGGGCTACCGGATGGCACACCGATGACCGGTCCTTACCGTCCCCGAGGAATGGCCTCTCGGTTCTTCCTGGCCCAATTGCTGGTGGTGGTCGCCAGCATCCTGGCGGCGGTGGTCATCGCCTCCCTGATCGGCCCCCCACTCTTCCATGAGCACCTGCTGCGGGCCGACGTGGCGCCGGAGGCCAGTCAGGTGCTGCACGTGGAGCGAGCCTACCGAGACGCCAACCTGTGGACCCTGGGGGTGGCCCTGGCCACGGCGCTGGTCCTGGCCACCGCGGTAGCCTGGTTCTTTGCCCGCCGTATCCACGCGTCCCTGCACGCGCTCACCGGCGCGGCGGCCTCGATGGCCAGCGGCCACTATGGCACCCGGGTTCCCGCCACAGGAGCCGGGATCGAGGTCGATGCCGTGGCGGAGGCGTTCAACACCATGGCCGAGCGACTGGACGGCACTGAACAGACCCGCCGGCGGTTACTGGCGGACCTGGCCCACGAGATGCGCACCCCGGTCTCGGTGCTCACTATCTACCTGGACGCCTTACACGACGGGGTCACTGCCTGGGATCAGGCCACCGCAGCGGTGATGACCGATCAGCTAGCGCGGCTGACCCGGCTGGTCGAGGACATGCACGATGTCTCCCGCGCCGAAGAGGGCCGACTCGACCTGGACTGCACCGACGAAACCCTCGACCAGCTGCTCCAAGCCACCACGGAGACCCACCACGAGGCCTTCGCCGCCCAGGGCGTCCAGCTGATCCTCCAGGTCCGTCAGGACAGCACGGTGCGCGTGGACCGGCAGCGAATCGGCCAGATTCTGGACAACCTGTTGACCAACGCGCTGCGCCACACCCCGACCGGCGGGACCGTCACCCTCAGCGCCGACCGGGCCCCCACCGGCCAGGCCCGGGTCACTGTCACCGACACCGGAGAGGGCATCACCGCCGAGCAGCTGGGCCAGGTCTTTGAGCGGTTCTACCGCGGGGATTCAGCCCGCGACCGTGACCACGGCGGCTCCGGGGTGGGTCTGGCCATTGCCCGCTCCCTGACCGAGGCCCACGGTGGAACCCTAACCGCCGCCTCTATCGGAGGCGGCCACGGGGCCACCTTCACCTTGTGTCTGCCCGCGAACCACCTCGAGCCGCCACCTGCGGTAAACGGCGCCTAACACTCCTTATAAAATACCCCTTGGGGGTATACTCTAAAAGAAAAGTCTTCGTTCTGAAAGGAACACTCATGACCCCGACCCACCCTTTATTGCCGATGGCCTCCGCCGGCTGTGCCTGCTGTGCCTCCACCCAAGATGGCTCAGGCCAGGACATCCCGGCCGCCGTCCCGACCACCCCTGAAACAGACGAGCCTGGAGCACCGGCCCCGGCTCCGGCAACCACATATCGAGTGGAGGGTATGACCTGTGGGCACTGCGCCAGGGCCGTGACTGCGGCCCTGGAAGCGGTGGACGGCGTTCGCGCCGCGAGCATCGAGCTGGTGCCCGGCAGCGTCTGCGCGGTGACCGTCACCAGTGACCGACCTGTGCCCTTCGACACCGTCCGGGCGGCCGTCGAAGACGCCGGCTATAGCCTCGCCCCGTCCTAACGGTTCAGCACGCCCGCACCATCAACCACCCACTCCAGCGGGAAGGACACCATGAGCAACCCGCATCATGACCACCCCCACGGCCGCCAGGGCGCCGCCCCGGGCCCACACGCCGGCCACCGAGACCACCACCAAGGCCATGGTGGCCACGCCAATGCGGCCACCCACGGCCAGGCAATGCCGGGTGGGCACGTGAACTCGGCGGTGGACGAAGAACACCACGTCCACTCCCATGGCGAGCACGCCGGGCACAGCACGGCGATGTTCAAGAACCGGTTCTGGTGGTCGTTGATTCTGAGCGTCCCGGTGGTGATCTTCAGCCCCATGGTCGCCCACCTGCTGGGCTATCACGTCCCCGAGTTTCCCGGTTCGAACTGGATCGCCCCGGTGCTGGGCACGATCATCTTCGTCTATGGCGGTACCCCGTTCCTCAAAGGCGGGCTCCAGGAGATCCGGTCCCGTCAGCCGGGGATGATGCTGTTGATCGCGATGGCCATCACCGTGGCCTTCCTCGCCTCCTGGGTCACCACCTTGGGTGTCGGTGGGTTAGACCTGGACTTCTGGTGGGAGCTGGCCCTGCTGGTGACCATCATGTTGCTGGGGCACTGGATGGAGATGCGCGCCCTCGGGGCGGCGTCCTCCGCGCTGGACGCCCTGGCCGAGCTGCTGCCCGATACGGCCGAGAAGATCCCCGACCACGGCGGGGCCCCCGTCGCGGTGCCCATCGCCGAGCTGACGGTTGGTGACACCGTGCTGGTGCGCTCCGGGGCCCGGGTCCCGGCCGACGGGCAAATCGTGGACGGCGCGGCCGAGTTCGACGAGTCGATGATCACCGGCGAGTCCCAGCCCGTGGACCGCGGTCCCGGGGACACCGTGGTCGCCGGGACCGTGGCCACCGACAACACCGTCCGGGTCCGAATCGAGGCCACCGGTGAGGACACCACCCTGGCCGGGATCCAGCGGATGGTCGCCGACGCGCAAGACTCCTCCTCCCGCGCCCAGGCCCTGGCCGACCGGGCCGCGGCCCTGTTGTTCTGGTTCGCCCTGGCTGCCGGGATCATCACCGCGATCGTCTGGACGCTTATCGGCAGCCCGGATGACGCGGTGACCCGGACCGTCACCGTGCTGGTCATCGCCTGCCCGCATGCCCTGGGCCTGGCCATCCCGCTGGTCATCGCGATCTCCACCGAACGGGCCGCGAAGGCCGGGGTGCTGATCAAGGACCGGTTGGCGCTGGAAAAGATGCGCAGCATCGATGTGGTCCTGTTCGACAAGACCGGCACCCTGACTGAGGGCGCCCACGCCGTCACCGGCACCGCCCCGGTACCGGGCGTGACCGAGGGTCGGCTGCTGGCGGTGGCCGCCGCCGCCGAGGCCGACAGTGAACACTCGGTGGCCCGGGCCATCGTCACCGCCGCCACCGAGCACCCCGAGGCCTCGGCCCAGCCCCTGCGTGGCACAGGCTTCAGAGCAGCCTCCGGTCGTGGCGTGCAAGCCACCGTGGACGGGACCGAGGTGCTGGTGGGTGGGCCGAACATGCTGCGCGAGTTCGACTTGGCCACCCCGACGGAGATCACCGAGACCACCGAGGCCTGGGCCGACCGCGGCGCCGGCGTGCTACACGTGGTCCAAGACGGGCAGATCATCGGCGCGGTGGCCGTAGAGGACCGGGTCCGCCCGGAATCCCGGGCCGTCGTACGCGCCCTGCAGCACCACGGGGTCAAGGTCGCCATGATCACCGGCGACGCCCGCCAGGTCGCCCAGGCCGTAGGCGTGGACCTGGGTATCAACGAGGTCTTCGCCGAGGTGCTGCCCCAGGACAAGGACGCCAAGGTCACCGAGCTCCAACAGCGCGGGCTGAGCGTGGCCATGGTCGGCGACGGCGTCAACGACGCCCCCGCCCTGGCCCGGGCCGAGGTCGGCATTGCCATCGGCGCCGGCACCGACGTGGCCATGGAATCGGCCGGCGTCGTGCTGGCCGGCAACGACCCCCGCGCGGTGCTGTCGATGATCGAGCTGTCCCACGCCAGCTACCGCAAGATGATCCAGAACTTGGTCTGGGCCGCCGGGTACAACATCGCAGCCGTCCCGCTGGCCGCTGGCGTGCTCGCCCCGATCGGGTTCGTGCTCTCCCCGGCCGTCGGCGCAATCTTGATGTCACTGTCCACGATCATCGTGGCACTGAACGCCCAGCTGCTGCGCCGCACCGACCTGGACCCGGCCCACCTGGCCACCACCACCGCCGAAGACCGGAACGCGGCAGCACGGTGGGCCGCCCCGGCAGCCACCCACTGACTCTGACCCCGATACGAGAAGGAGAACCACTCCCATGAAACGCACCACCACACTGGCCAGCCTGGCCCTGGCCTCCACCCTGGCATTGACCGCCTGCGGCGGCACAGACGCGGATAACACCTCCACACCTCCCGCCACCGCCTCGACACCGACCACCGCGACTTCAGATGCCTCGCCCACCGACACCACCACCAGCCACTCCGAGGGCATGGGCGGCATGGGGCACCAGCACGATCCCCACGGCGGCCCGGCGCCGGGGGGGATCGAGCCTGCCACCGACCCCACCTATCCGGTCGGCACCACGGTGACCCTGACCGCAGACCATATGCCCGGGATGCAGGGGGCCGAAGCGACGATCACCGGTGCCTTCGACACCACGACCTACTCGGTGACCTACACCCCGACCACCGGTGGTGAGCCCGTCACCGACCATAGGTGGGTCGTGCACGAAGAACTTCAGGACCCCGGTCAGCCGCCCCTGCAGGAAGGAACCCAGGTCGTCCTGGAAGCCGATCACATGGCCGGGATGCAGGGGGCCGAGGCGACGATCGAGGACTCGACCGATGAGACCGTCTACATGGTCGATATCGTGATCGACGGCATGGAGATGACCAACCACAAGTGGGTCGTCGAGAGCGAGATCCAGCCCGCCCAGTGATGCTACCCGGCTGGCCCTGCCCGGATAGTGCTGATGCTGCCCGGTCTCGGACCAGCGGACCCACCGGACTGGGCCGGGACACAGCACACGGGGCCTGCCCGGCCTTCCTCACGAAGGTCGGGCAGGCCCCCGTGCCGGAGACAACCGCTCAGGCTTTCCTGCAGCGAGCCCGCCTCGTCAGAACAGGCCGGCCAACACTCAGCCCAGGGAGGCCAGCAGGTCGGCGCAGGCCTGCTCGCACCGCCGGCACGCCTGCGAGCACACCTTGCAGTGCTCATGCATCTCCGCATGGGAAGCGCACTCATCGCCGCATGCCTTGCAGGCCACCCGGCAGGCCTCCAGCAAGGCCCGGGTGGTCTCCACGTTGGTACCGGTCTGCCGGGACAGCACCGCCCCGGTGGTCACGCAGACGTCTGCGCAATCCACGTTCAGGCCGATGCACTGCCGCAGCTCGGCCACCATGTCCTCGGCCAGGCAGGCATCCGCGCAGGCCGTACACGTCTGGGCGCACTCGAAACAAGCTTCAATGCACTCGACCAGCTTCTGCCGGTCGATGTTCCCCAGCTCCTTCGGGTAGGTCTCCAGCATCGAGCTCACATGATGGGTCATGGCTTCCTCCGTCGGCGATCTAATCGAGAAGACGAACTAGCCGGAGCCAGCCCGCCCTGTCCTCGACCGTAGGCCTCCCTCAGCGGCCGACTCAAGAGTCTCACTCTTAACCTCGATCCACCGACTCAGGTTAGGGCCGGCGGCCGATATCCCGGATCGGCACTGAGCCGTTTTTTGGCGTGACGTGGTGGCCGGCCTCGCTACCGGTGGTGTTCCACTGATGTTCTTTCGGTTGTGCCGATGCCCGGCGGGTGGTCGGTTGGTTATGCCGATTGCGGTGGCGGGTGGACGGCGGTGAAGAGCCGCTCGAATCCCTGTTGCCAGGGCCATGCCTGGGGCAGGCGGATGCGGATCCTGCGGGCGCTGGAGGCGATCCGGGCTGGCAGATTCACGAGCCTGGCCCGGATGGTCCCGGTCCGGGCCCGGGCGAACGGTCCGGCAGCGAGGATCCCGGCGGTGCGGGTGAGGTTGTAGGCCATCACCGCGCAGACCAACCAGCCGCCGTTGGCCCCGAAACGGCCGGAGGGCAGGTGGGCCAGGGCGCTGTCCTTCAAATCGGCGTTGACCTGCTCGATGACCGCGTGGCCCCGGTGGGTCTGGTCCGCGGTCACCGTGTCCAGCACCTCCGGGTCGGTGGTGGTGAAGAAGGCGTGGAACCGGTGGGTGTCGAACAGTGTCGGCTGGTCCGTGTCCTGGGGGTTCAGCTCGGGGATTCGGCGCACCACCAGTCGACCGGGGACCCGTTCGGTTTTCTTCCTTGAGGTGAACGCGGTGAAGGGGACCTCGGCCACCTCCGCCTTGGAGATCCACGTGCCGGTGTCCTCGTCGAAGATCGCCTGCGGGTACCTGATGCCGGTCCACGCTTTCTCGTCGATGCCGGCGATGGCGGCCTTGACGGCCTTGTCCATCTTCACGGTCACCGACACCTCCGCCCCGGCGGTGAGCGCGGCGGCCACGGTGGCATGCCCATAGAAAGCGGAGTCGGCCCGGACCAGCACCCGGGCGCCGGCCGCCGGCACCAATCGCTTGAGGATGGCCAGCGAATCCCCGACCAGCCTCGAGGCCCCGCGCGGGGAGCCGACCGAACCGCGGCGCAGCCGCTGACCCAGGATCACCGGGGCCGCGGTCTCGGTGCTGGCGGTGGCCAACAGGGCGTTGAGCCCACGGACCCCGGAGTACCCGTACCCGGAACCCTGCTTCTGGTAGCCGTGGACCTCGATGATCGTGTCGTCCACATCAACATAAACGAACCCCGGATCCGCACCGGCAGCGCCGGTGCGTCCCAGCATCGGGGCCCGGCCGGCCAGGTTCACCAGGAACCGGGAGGCGACCGCGTCGAGTTGGCGCACGTGCCCGCAGGTGAACTCACGCAGGAACGAGCCCAGGGTCGAGGGCGCATAGCAGCCGCCGAACACCCGTTTCATCGCCCCGTGGCGCAGTACGGCCATGTCATCGATCGAGTCCGCCCCCGTGCACATGCCGGCCACCAGGGCCGCGACCTTCGCCCCGGCGTTGGCGCCCTTGTCGGTCGGCACGCTCAACCGACCTCCGGCCAGCTGGTGCAGGCCGGCCTCGGCGGCCAGTTCCATCACCGGCACCAGCCCGGCGGACCCGATGAGGTTCGGCTCGTCGAAGGAAACTGACACGGCAGCAGGCGTGTGGGAAACTTGCATCTGCGAGATGCCCTCTCATCGCGGTGGAACGGAACCCTGAACAAGTCCCATTCTTCCCGGTCAGACGGGCATCCCGTCTTTAATTGCGGCCCAAGCCCAACTCCATCCCGGCCGCCCGTAAATCGAATCTGCCCTTAGCAGCTTGCATGAAACGGCGTCGTTGTAAATGAGACGCTCTGCTGTGAGCGCTGCGGCCCAGGCGGCCACAGAAGCGCCCCACAGCAGAAGGCTCAGCAAGACGGGGTTTGTGCGGCGACGAACGTTCAAAATATGCCTTCCTGGGGTCACGCTGACAGGCGATGTGTACAAGCCGTGCCTGGCTTGACCTCGTGCGTTCCGGGATCTGTGTTGCATCACCCCGCCCAATGCAGCGAACCAGGTACCTATAGATGGGCCATGAAAGAGGGCTAACGGAAGTGTCCCGATTCGGACTGACTGGTATTGCTCAGCGCGTCGTCTTGCTCAGATGAGGAATTCGCGGGGTCAGAGGGTTCCGGCCGGGTGGCCCTGCGGTTGTGCAGGGCCATGTATACGACAGAGGGGGCCATCAGGATCAGGACGAATATCGCGATCCAGTACCAGGCCAGGCCGTCGGAGAACACGGCCCCGGAAATCAGTAACAGTATCCCCGCCATGCGGAACGCAAACGCGCGGCCCGGGTTGTTGGGTGGGAGGCCTATCCAGGTCGGGATTTTTGCGTGCGGGTTGGCGTTGACGATCATGTGGGTCGCGTAGAAGAACGACGCGCACCCGAGGATCATGAGAAGAACGGCAATCACTGGTTGTCCTCCTTGTCAGGGCGAAGTTCACGTGCGATGGGCCGCTCATACGTGACGTTGCCCCGGTCGTGGGCCGCTGCGGGTGTCCCGTTGGGAATCGTCTGGTTGTCGAAGCGGACTCCTCGCGGGTTGGGTGGTAGGGCGGCCAGGATGAGCAGCGCGAGCGTGCCCAGCCCCGGGATGAGGAAGAGCATGAACCACAGTCCGGAGGCGTTGATGTCATGCAGTCGTCGGACGGACAGTGCGATGGCGAAGATGAACAGGAGGACGGAGACGAGCAGCGTGACCAGGGCGAGTAGCATCAGCGCGACGCTGGCTCCACCGTCCACGTCCGGCCAGTCCAGATACCCCCGGTCCTGCGCGAAGTTGTAGGCCACCGAGAAGAGGAACGAATACAAGGCGATCCACCAGTATTCGGATCGCGACGCACGCCCGGAGAACGTGGTCCCCTTGCGCAGGAAGTTACCAATGGCGCGCAGGGGGCCGACGGACTCACCGGGCTGCGTTGAGCGGGGGAGCGGCTGGGCCGGGCACGTCATGGGGTTCTTCCTGTCGGGAACGCGGACAACGAACAAACCACGTTAGTGGCGGAACGTCACCGAACCCAGTGGCCATCCGGCCAGACTTCCCCTGAGGGCAGGGGCCCGTTCCTCGACACGGGCGCCCATGCTCCGGCGTGAGCCGCCAGGGCGTTTGTGGGATTCTGGGCCCATGGCTTCCAAGATCGAGGACTACGCCCTGCTCTCCAACATGCGCAGTGGGCCGTTGGTCTCCCGTCATGGCTCGGTGGACTGGTGGTGCGTCCCGAGCTTCGATTCGCCCGCGCTGTTCGCGGCGCTGCTGGGCACCCCAGACCACGGCCGCTGGTTGCTGGCGCCGTACTGCGCCGTGGACGACGACGCCGCGGTGGACCTCTCCCTGCCCGGCGTCACCGCGGTGGAGCGGTTCTACGCGGAGAACACGTTCGTGCTGCACACCGTGTGGACCACGGACACCGGCGTGGTGCGGGTCACCGATTTCATGCCCCTGAACTCCCGCACGGAACTGATCCGCCGGGTGGAGGGCCTCACGGGCGAGGTCGAGATGTTCCAGGACCTGCGGCTGCGCTTCAACTACGGCTCGTCGGTCCCGTGGCTGAGCCGCTTCGACGTGCTCGAGGAGGAATCGGAGGAGGGCGCGGTCGCGGAGTCCGTGCTCGTGGGCATGGCCGGCCCCGATTCCGTGGTGTTCCACGGTGACCCGCTGCCGGAGGCGGACCCGGACCGCCGCAAGCGGCGCCATGCGGGCTCCTTCACGGTGGCCGCGGGCCAGACCAGGGACTTCACGCTCACGTGGTTCCCGTCCCACGGCGTCCCGCCGGAAGCGGTGGACGTCAACGAGACCCTCACGGCCACGCTGAACCTGTGGCAGGAGTGGACGGATCTGTACGAACCGTACGATCCGCTCACGGACCCCACAGCGGACCCGGAGCTCCCGGAGGACGGGGACGACGGCGCGTGGGCGGCGTCGTCGGCGGAAAGAAGAGACGCGGGCGAGCCCGCGTCCGGCCGGGACGTGGGGCGTCACGGGGACCGCCCGGCGGACGCCGACGCCCAGGAGACGGTGCACTTCACGAGCACCCAGGACGCCCCCGAGGACATCATCCGCCGCAGCCTGCTCGTGGTGCGCGGGCTCATGCACCAGGCCACGGGCGGACTGATCGCCGCGGACACCACGTCCGTGCCGGAGGTGCTGGGCGGGGAACGCAACTGGGACCACCGCCACGCGTGGCCCCGGGACGCGGCCTCCGCGCTGGAGATCATGCTGGACCACGGCCACGACCGGGAGGCCGCGCAACTGCGCAACTGGCTGCTGCGCGCCGTGGCCGGGGACGTGGACAACCCCTCCAACATCTACACGCTGGACGGCTCCGGGCAGATCCGCGAACGCCTCGTGGACCTGCCGGGTTACGAGCGATCGCGCCCGGTGCGCGAGGGCAACGCATCCGGCAACCACTACCAGGCGGACGTGGCCGGTCACGTGCTGCGGGTGTTCGAGATGCTGCGTCGGCGCGGCGTGCAGGAGGACCACCTGTCCTGGCCGTTGCAGCAGGCGTTGCTGCGCGCCGTCGTGGCCAACTACGAGGAGAAGGACCAGGGCGTCTGGGAGATGCGCGGCGAACCCCAGTACTATACGCACTCGCGCGTGATGATGTGGGCCGCGCTGCAGGCCGGCGTGGACGCCGTGCGGATCCACGGGCTGCCCGGGGACGTGGAGACGTGGGAGGAACACCGGGACCAGCTCGCGCACGAGATCTGGACCAACGGTTACGACCCCCAGGTGGGTTCGTTCGTGCAGTACTACGGCTCCACGGACGTGGACGCCTCCCTGTTGCAGCTGCCCACGGTGGGTTTCGTGGCCTACGACGACGAACGCATGCTCGGCACCGTGGCGCGCATCCGCAAGGAGCTCACGGACCGATCGGGGCTGCTGCACCGCTACCGCAACCTCCCGCAGCTCACCGACCTGGACGACGCCGAGGCGTTCGCGTCCTCGATCGGTCAGGACGGTTTCGCGGGGCAGTCGGTGCCGTCCGTGTCCGCGACCCTGCAACTGGCCGAACAGTTGGCGTTGTGCGGACACACGGGGGACGCCACGCGGCTCACGGACCTCGTGCTCGGCACGGCCAACGAGTTGGGTCTGCTGCCGTCCACGTATTCGCCGTCCCAGCGCCGGGCCACCGGCAACTTCCCGCAGGTGGAGGCCCACCTGAACCTCATCCGGGTGCTGGACATCCTGCAGACGGAGCTCGATCGGTCGTAGGCCGGCGATTCTTCGCCGTGGCGGGGATCACGATAGCGTGTGAGAACCAGCCACGCCGGGCCCGGTGAGACTCGGCTGGTGGCCGAGGGAGTGCCTCGGCATCCTTCCCGGGCCGAGACTTTGGAGGCGCTGCAATGGCACGCACCGTCAATACCGGAACCGATCCTCATGCCCTCGCCGATCCCGCCGTGGACCTCGTGCGCACGTGGCTGTTCAGGGCTCAGGAGAACCAGCGCAAGAACACCCAGAAGAACCCCGCGGAGGACCGTCTGGCCGCCGTGCTCCAGGACCCCAACGGACTGGAGTTCACGGTGGGCTTCGTGGACCGCGTGATCCGCACGGAGGACACGAAGGCCGCGGCCAAGGCCCTGCAGGACATCGCGAAATTGACCCCGCAGTCCATGCCGGCCGCGGACCGCGCACAGATCCAGGCGGGGACAGTGCTGTCCGGGGTGCTGCCCTCCGTGGTGGTCCCCGCGGCGCGCACCCGTCTGCGCCAGATGGTCGGCCACATGGTCGTGGACGCCCGCCCCGGCCCGTTCGGGAAGTCCGTCAAGGCCTTGCGCTTGCACGGGCACCGGCTGAACATCAACCTCCTGGGCGAGGAGGTGCTCGGCGAGGACGAGGCCAAGAAGCACCTCGCGGACGCCGAGGGCCTGCTGCGCCGCGAGGACGTGGACTACGTCTCCCTCAAGGTCTCCTCCGTGGTGCCGCAGCTGTCCCACTGGGGCTTCGAGCGCACCGCGGAGCGCGTCGTCGAGCGCCTGCTGCCGCTGTATGAAACGGCCGCCACCAAGGGCACCGGCAAGATGTTCATCAACCTGGACATGGAGGTCTACTCGGACCTCGAACTGACCATCGAGGTGTTCCAGCGGCTGCTGAACAAGCCCCAGCTGGAGAACCTCGAGGCCGGCATCGTCATCCAGGCCTATCTCCCGGACGCCCTCGGCGCCGTGGAGCGGCTCTCCGAGTGGTCCGGACAGCGCGTCGCGGACGGCGGCGCACAGATCAAGGTGCGCCTGGTCAAGGGCGCGAACCTCGCCATGGAGAACGTGGACGCCGAGATGCACGGCTGGCCCCTGGCCACGCTGGAGTCCAAACAGGCCACGGACACCAACTACAAGCGGGTGCTGTCCTGGCTGTTCCACCCCGAGCGCATGAAGGGCATGCGCCTGGGCGTGGCCGGGCACAACCTGTTCGACATCGCCTTCGCGCACCTGCTCGCGGCGGAGCGCGGTGTCACCGGCCGCATCGAGTTCGAGATGCTCCAGGGCATGGCCACCAACCAGAGCGACGCCGTCTCCGAGGACGTGGGCCAGTTGCTGCTCTACGTCCCGGCGGTCAAGCCCGCGGAGTTCGACGTCGCCGTGTCCTACCTGGTGCGCCGGCTCGAGGAGAACTCCGCGAACGAGAACTTCATGTCCGGGATCTTCGACCTGGGTCCGGACAACTGGGTCTTCCAGCGCGAGGAAGCCCGGTTCCGGGCGGCGCTCGCCGAGCTGGAGAGCGATCCCCAGGCGCTCGATCCGCGGCGCGTGCAGGACCGCCGCGCGGAAACCGCGGGGGAGACCCCCACGATCCCCCTGGACGAGCCGTTCCGCAACGAACCGGACACGGACGTCTCCGTCCCCGCCAACCAGAAGTGGGCGGAGGAGATCGCCGAACGCATCGGGGACCCGCAGTGGTACGAATCGCTGGCGGTCCCCGAGCTGCTGCGGGACGTCGAGGAGAACTCGGGGGATGCGGTCGAGGCCGTGAACGACGTCGTCGCCACCGCCAAGGCCGCGGGGCAGCGGTGGGCCGCCACGCCCGCTCGCGAGCGCGCCGAGATCCTCAACCGCGCCGGGGACATCCTGGCAGCGCGCCGCGGTCACCTCATGGCCGTGGCCGGCGCGGAGACGGGCAAGGTGTTGGGGCAGAGCGATCCGGAGGTCTCCGAGGCGGTGGACTTCTGCCGCTACTACGCCCGCCGCGCGCTCGAGCTGGAGTTCGTGGACGGTGGCGACTTCGTGCCGCACGCCGTGACCGTGGTGACCCCGCCGTGGAACTTCCCGCTGGCCATCCCCACGGGCACCACGGTGGCACCCCTGGCCACGGGCTCGGCTGTGATCCACAAGCCCTCGCCCGAATCGCGGCGCTGCTCCACCGCCATGTGTGAAGCACTGTGGGAGGCCGGTGTGCCCCGGGACGTGCTGCAGCTCGTGGCCCCCGTGGAGGGGGAGGCCGGTCAGCAGCTGATCTCCCACCCGGACGTGGAGCGCGTGGTGCTCACGGGCGCGTACGAGACGGCGCAGTTGTTCGCGTCGTGGGATCCCGAGCGGCCCCTCACGGCTGAGACCTCCGGGAAGAACGCGCTCGTGATCACGCCCAGCGCGGACCGTGACCAGGCGGTGTGGGACCTGGTGTCCAGCGCGTTCGGTCACGCGGGGCAGAAGTGCTCCGCGGCATCGCTCGGGATCCTCGTGGGGTCCGTGGCCACGTCCGAGCGGTTCCGCCGTCAGCTCGTGGACGCGGCGTCCTCCATGGTCGTGGACTGGCCCGTGAACCTTCAGGCGAGCGTGGGCCCCACCGTGGAACAGCCCGGCGACAAGCTACTGCGGGCGCTGACCCAGCTGGAACCCGGCGAGGAATGGCTGATCGAGCCCAAGCAGTTGGACGACACCGGGCGGTTGTGGCGTCCCGGGATCCGCACCGGTGTGAAGCCGGGGTCCTTCTTCCACCTCACCGAGTGCTTCGGCCCCGTCCTGGGGCTCATGGCCGCGGAGGACCTGGACCACGCCGTGGAGCTGCAGAACGCCACGGACTACGGGCTCACCGCGGGCATCCACTCGCTGGACGCGGACGAGATCCTGCGCTGGGTGGACACCGTCCAGGCGGGCAACCTCTACGTCAATCGCGGGATCACGGGTGCGATCGTGCAGCGCCAGCCGTTCGGCGGCTGGAAGCGCTCCTCCGTGGGTCTCGGCGCGAAGGCCGGTGGCCCCAACTACCTGGCGTCGCTGGGCCGCTGGAAGCGCGCCGGGTTCTCGTCCTCCAGCACGGACCGCGGTGCGGCCGGTGCGTGGGTTCTGGACCCGCGTGTGCACCGCGCACTGGACGCCGTGACCCCGCTGATCTCGGACGAGGACCTCGTGTGGTTGCGCCGCGCCGCGCAGTCCGACCAGTCCGAGTGGCAGCGCGAGTTCGGCCAGGTCAAGGACCCCACGGCCCTGCTCAGCGAGGCCAACCTGTTCCGCTACCGCCCCCGCACCGTGGTGGTGCGCGCCCAGGAAGGGGCGTCCCTCACGGACGTCCTGCGCGTGGGCCTCGCGGCCGTGCGCTCGGGTTCGCAGGTGGTCCTCAGCGCCGCGGACTCGCTGCCCGCAGCCGTGAACGGGCTGTTCGCCACGGTGCTCAACCCCGCGTCCGACGCCGAGTTCGCGCACGCCCTGGGCACCGGTTCCCTGGGCCCGCTGGGTCAGCTCTCGGACCTGCGCGCCCTGGACGACGACGCCCTCGACGTCCGCCACGGCGCCCGCGTCCGCGTGATCTCCCCGTGGGACGGCTCCGAGGAGGACCTCAAGGACCTCTACGCGGTGCGCGCCGAGCACCCGGACATCGCCCTGATCACCGAGGACGTGGTGGGCGCCGGGCGCGTGGAGATGATGTACATGCTGGCCGAGCAGGCCGTGTCCATCACCATGCACCGCTTCGGCAACCACAGCCAGTCCATGCAGCGGGTGGTGGACGAGCTGGTGCGGTGACCCGGTGGCGTCGCCCCTGACGCCTGACCGACCACGAGTCGCGCTCCCGATTCACGGGGGCGCGGCTCGTGCCGTGAGGGGCGGTCCCTGTGCGCCGCTCCCCGGCCCACGGTGCGGCTCCTGGCCCCGGGGCATTTCGCGCCTCAGATTCACCGCCCCCTGGTGTTCTCCTTCTGCTGCCGCCACGTCAGCCCACCGGTCACCATCACGAGCACCGCCACCAGCAGGAGGGCCCACCCGATGAGACCGCGCCAGGCGACGTCGGTGAACGTGAGGAGAGTCGCCGCCAGCACGGCCAGGAGGGCGCCGGGGAAGTAGAGCCGGGTCCGTCGTGAGGCCTGGGCAGTCATGTCTCCACGGTACCGAGGGCCAGGGCACGGGAGCATTGGCCGAACGGGTTGGCGCTTGCCGGAGGACCGGGTCACTCGCTCGTGAGCGCCTTCACGAACACGTCCTGGATATCCTCCGGGGTGCGGGCGATGTGCGAGGAGCCGCCCGTGGCCTCCGCGATCTGCTTCAGGACGTCCTCGTCCGCGTCCTTCGAGATGCCCACGGTGATGATGCGCACGGGGTTGTCCGGGTCCTGCTCGTCCTTGAGCGTGGTGAGCAGGTTGTCGAGGGAGATGGAGCCGGGGTCGTGGTTCATGCCGTCGGTCAGGACGATCACCGTGCGCAGATGCCCGGGGGCGTCTTCGTGGAGCACCTCGCGGTAGGCGGCCAGGGTGGTGTCGTACAGGCCGGTGTAGCCGTCCGGGGCGTAGGTCAGGGACTCCGCGTCCCGGGAGAGCTGGTCCCGCTGGGTGCCGCCGTCCACCGACGCGGAGAGCTCGCGCACCGGGGTGAGGGAGCGGTAGTCCTTGTCCCCGTCCAGGTGCCGCTGGAAGGTCCACAGGCCGAGGGCGTCGTGCTCGGGGAACAGCCCCACGGCGGTCGCGGCGGCGGCCTTCGTCAGATCCATGCGGGTGGAGCCGTCCTGGTCCACCTTCTCGCCCATGGACCCGGAGGCGTCGATCGCCACGAGTGCGTGGAACGGTTCCGCCAGGTGCTGCCACTGGGCGAGCGCCTGCTGCAGGGCGGCGTCGTCCGCGGTGGGGGCGTCGTCGCCGGGGGTGCTCGCCACGAGCTCCGTGTCCGCGTTGCGGGAGCGGTAGGCGTCCCACTCCGCGCGAGAAACCACGGTCGCGCTGCGCGGCGGGGCGCCGGAGGCCGCGCCCGCGGCCAGGGCAGGGCTCAGCGGGCTCGGGCTGGCGGTGGTCGCCGCGGTGGAGTGCTTGACGAGCTGCTCGAGCCGCTCGTCGGCACTGCGCACGGGCGCGGCGTCGCCCTCCGTGCGCGCACGGAATTTCAGGGCCTCGTCCGTGGCGGCCTTATCCGCGCGCCCGTTCTCGGCCTCGCCCAGCGCACGGGAGACCAGCTCGCGCGTGCCGGCGTCCTCCTGGGGGCGCCCCAGCTCCACGTTGCTGTCCTGCAGCACGGCGGACCAGGTGGTCGCGCTGGTCTTGGCGCGGGCAACGACGACGGGCTCCCCACCCGCCGTACTCGCGTCACCGGACGCGGCGCTCGAGGCGGCGTCCGAGGGGTTCTCGCTCGCGGCGTCGTCCCCGCGCGGGATCAGGAAGACGGCGGCGAGCAGCAGCAGGACGGCCACCAGGCCCAGGGCCAGCCAGGTCAGCAGCGTGCCGCTCGGCCCGCGGCGTTCGGCGCGGTGCGCTCCGCGGTGCCGGTGCGTTCCAGGATCGGTCATCTCGGTGTTCCCCCGTCTCGTGCGTCACGGCCCCTGCGGGCGGTGGTGCATGGCCAGCCCGCTGCCCGCAGTGATGCGGCCGCGGTGCGTCCCCACGCCGTGGTGAGGTGGCACACACGACGTCTTCCCCGGGGACAACATTACGAGGTTTCGACGACGCCGCGGCGGCATGACGCCGTTTGGCGCCGCCGCTGGGGCCGGGCCATCCCCCTGCCCGTGCAGACCACCCGGCCCGACCGCCGGGTCAGCCCAGCACGGCCCGCAGGTACGGTGCAGTGGCGCTGTCCGGGTGCGCCGCGACGTCGGCGGGAGTGCCCGCGACAACCACCCGCCCGCCGTCCGAGCCGGCACCCGGGCCCATGTCGATCACGTGATCGGCCTGGGCAACCATGCGCATGTCCAGCTCGGCCATGACCACCGTGTTGCCCGCGTCTGCCAGCCCCTGCAGGTGGTTCATGAGCCGGTCGCTGTCCGCGGGGTGCAGTCCGGCGGTGGGCTCGTCCAGCACGTAGAGCGTGTCCCCGCGCGAGGCCCGCTGCAGCTCGGAGGCGAGCTTGACCCGCTGCGCCTCCCCGCCGGAGAGCTCGGTGGCGGGCTGGCCCAGCCGCAGGTAGCCGAGTCCCACGTCCCGCAGCACGCCCAGGGTGTGGTGGACGGCGTCCTCGCCCTCGAAGAACGTGTGCGCCTCGTCCACGCTCATGGCCAGCACATCCGCCACGGAGCGCTCCCGCCACAGCACCTCCAGGGTCTCGGCCTTGTAGCGGGTGCCGTGGCAGTCCGGGCAGGGTGCGTAGATGCTCGGCAGGAACAGCAGCTCCACCATCACGCTGCCCTCGCCCTCGCACGTGGGGCAGCGCCCGCCGGCCACGTTGAACGAGAACCGCCCGGCCTTGTAACCGCGCCGTTTCGCCTCGTCCGTGGCGGCGTAGAGCTTGCGGACGGCGTCGAACAGCCCGGTATAGGTGGCCACGTTGGAGCGCGGGGTGCGCCCGATGGGCTTCTGGTCGATCACGACGACGCGCCGCACGCTCCCCGGCAGGGAGACGACGTGCCCGCGCACCTCGTCCGCGGCGTCGTCGGCGGTCAGCAGGTCCGCCTCCGGGTCCCCGGTGATCTCCGTGTCCTCCTGGCCGCCGTGGCCCAGCCGCTCGCGCACCAGCACCGGCAGCGCCTGACTGACCAGGCTGGACTTGCCCGAGCCGGAGATGCCGGTGACGGCGGTGAGGCACCCAGCGGGAAGGCTCACGCCCAGGCCGCGCAGGTTGTTGCGCGTGACGCCTTCGAGCTGCAGCCACCCCTGCGGCGTGCGGGGCTCGCGTGCCTCGGCCGACGGCGCGTGCTCGGCGAAGAGGTAGCGGCGTGTCGCGGACTCGGGAACTTCCGCGAGACCGCTCGGCTTACCGCTGTAGAGCACCCGCCCGCCGCGCTCGCCGGCGTCCGGGCCGATGTCCACGAGCCAGTCCGCCTCGTGGATCACGGTCAGGGAGTGCTCCACCACGAACAGACTGTTGCCGCGGTCCTTGAGCCCGTGCAGGATCCCGATGAGCGCGTCCAGGTCCCGGGGGTGCAGACCTGCGGAGGGCTCGTCCAACACGTAGACCACCCCGAAGAGCTGGGAGGAGAGCTGTGTGGCCAGCCGCAGCCGCTGCCGCTCACCACCGGAGAGTGTGGGCGTGGTGCGGTCCAGGGAGAGGTAGCCCAGGCCCAGGTCGATCATGGGCTGCAGCCGCGCCACGAGGTCCGCGGCGAGGCGCTGCGCGGCGGCCCGCTTCTCCACGGAGAGGTTCGGGGTGCGCCGGACGTCCGGGGCGGCGTCGTGCGAGGCACCGCCCTCCGCGACCCGCGAGGCGGTGGAGGCGGCGCGGGCTTCGGTGTCGAGCACGCGGTCCTCCAAGTGCTGGGCCTCACCCGGGGTCCAGTCCTCGGCGGTCACCGAGCGCGCGATCTCCGCCACGCGTGCGAGCGGCAGGTGCGAGAACTCCGCGATGTCCAGGCCCTCGAACGTCACGGACAGGGACTCGTGCTTGATCTTCTTGCCGTGGCACTCCGGACACAGTTCGCTCGTGAGGTACTGGGCCGCGCGCTTCTTGGTGCTCGGGCTCTTCGCGTTGGCGAAGGTGTCCAGCACGTAGCGCCGCGCCCCGATGAACGTGCCCTGGTACGTGGCCTCCACACCCTTCTCCTGGGCCTTGCGCGTCTGGTTCGGGGTGAGCCCGCGGTACACGCCCACCGTGGGGCGGTCCTCGGTGTAGAGAATCCAGTCCCGGTCCTTCTTCGGCAGGTCCTTCCAAGGGGTGTCCACGTCGTAGCCCAGGGAGACCAGGATGTCCCGCTGGTTCTGCCCCGCCCACGCCACGGGCCAGGAGGCAACGGCGCGCTCACGGATGGTCAGCGACGGGTCCGGGACCATGGTGTCCTCGGTGACCTCGTAGACCCGCCCGATCCCGTGGCACGTGGGGCACGCGCCCTGCACAGTGTTCGCGGAGAAGTCCTCCGCGTAGAGCATGGCCTGTTCCGGCGGGTACCAACCGGCGCGAGAGTACAGCATCCGGACCAGGCTCGACAGCGTGGTCACGGTGGCCACGTCCGAGCGCGCTCCGCCCCCGCCGCGCTGCTGCTGGAGGGCGACGGCGGGCGGCAGCCCCTCAATCACGTCCACGTCCGGGACACCCGCCTGGTCGATCAGCCGGCGCGCGTACGGCGCCACGGACTCCAGGTAGCGTCGCTGCGACTCCGCGAACAGCGTGCCGAACGCGAGGGACGACTTCCCCGAGCCGGACACCCCCGTGAACACCACGATGGAGTCCCGGGGCAGGTCCAGGGAGACGTCCCGGAGGTTGTTCTGGCGCGCGCCGCGCACCACCACGCCGTGCTGCCAGAATGCGGTGCCGTTCTGTTCAGTAGTCACCTGGTCCACGCTACCCGGGGGTTCCGTCAGGCGGAGCGGGCCTGCCCTTCGGCGGTGTCCGGCATGGGGGACAACCAGCCATACAGCGTCCTCAACACCGTCGACATCCCCGCGGGCGCCGCATGACCGCCCATCACCACGGGGCGCGGTCGAGTGCTGCTCGAATACACCGCAGAGCGGCCCGGACCGCGGCCGCGCTCGCCCCGATTGAGCACCATGGGAAGGACGTGGACTTCGAGCGCACGGGTATTCTCAACCCGGCCGGGGAGCCTCACCGGGTGCAGTGGCTGAACGAGCCCCATGCCGAGGACGGTTCCAGCGTCTTCCTGGATGAGCGCGTGGTGCGTGGGCAGGTCCGCTCCCCACGTACCCCGCCGGGCGGTGGAGGAAGCGGAGGTGTGCCATGGTCCACCCCGCCACACTGGCCCGGGTGGTCACGGAGCTGGGTGGCGGGATCCACGAATACAGCCGCGTGACCGAGCTGGACACCTCGGGTGACGGCGTGGTGGCCCGCACTGACGCCGGGCTCGTGGGGGCGCCTCGTGCCGTGCTGGCCACCAACGTGTTCCCGTCCCTGCTCGAGCGCGACAGGCTCAAGACCGTCCCGGTCTCCGACTACGCGCTGATGACCGAGCCGCTCACCGACGGGCAGCTGGACTCGATCGGGTGGCGCAACAGGCAGGGCCTGGCGGATCTGGCCAACCTACCGGCCCGGCGGGGGTCGGCGGTCCTGAAGCGGTCAGAACAGGAGCACCAGCACCACGATGACCGCCACGATCACTGCGAACACGATGGCCCAGTTGCGGGCCACGTGGCGGTCCTCGGCCCGGGTCTGCTCGCTGTCCGGGTCCCGGTCCGCGTACCGGTCGCTGCCCACGCCGTAATACAGCTCGTTGGTGGACGGTTCGCGCGGGGGCACCGGCGGTCCGTGGCGGTCGGGCGAGCCCGAGGGACCGGCCGGGTGGGCGGCGTCGTTCCCGTCCTGGGACTCGCCGCCGGTGGGACGTCCCGAGAGGCTGCCCGGCTCCCAGGTCTGCCGCGGTGCGTTGGCGCCGGGGCCCGCGATCGAGTCGCGCACGGGCACACCCTCGCCCGGGTAGCGATGTCCGGGCCGGGAGGGCTCGTCCAGCTCGTCCTCACCCAGCATCTCGGAGGCCGGGATGCCGGTGGTCGTGACCGCGGGGCCCTGCGAGCCGACGGGACCCTGCGGCGTCGGCATCGAACCGGGCGCGGACGACGCCGCCGCTCCGCCGTCCCGGGGGTTGTCCGCCGCCGCGCGCAGCACTTCCGAGAAACGGGCCAGTGGCTCCCGCTGCGCGGGTGCCGCGTCGTGGGCGACCTGGTCCGCGCGATCCGCGACGGAACGCAGCACTGCAGTGTCGGACAGCCCGAGATCCCGGGCCGCCATGGCGAGTTCGAGGGGCGGGTGAGAAGGGTCCGCGGTGGTGGCCCACTCCAGCAGGCCGGTGCGGACGGGGGAGGACAGGGATTCCCGCAGGGCGGGCTGGAGCGCCGGGACGTCCGCGAGCGCGAGCAGTTCGGACGGCGGGGTGCTGCCGTAGCCCTGGGCGGCCTGGTCCAGCGGGCCGCGGTGGCCGAAGAGGGCGGCGAGCATGGCGGCCGCCGCGTACCGGTCCTCCACGGTGCGCACGTCTGAAACGCGGCGCATCAGTTCCGCCTGGGCAGGGGAACCCGCCTGGCGGACCGTGTCCAGCAGTGCAGGGTCCGCGCGCACCAGCCGCGCCGGTTCCTGCAGGGCCCGGGCGAGCTCCGGATCCAGTGAGTCACTCATGACGTCCGCCTTTCTCAGTCGTGGGGAAAGCCTACGGGAGGTCGAGGGCGCGGTGCGGGGCTAGGGTGATCGACTGTGACCCGCACCCCATCCGCGCCGACGCGCAAGGCCCCCGGAATCCTGCTGGCGGTGCTCATGGCCGCGATGGCCGCCGGGCCGGTGTTCAACTACGGGGTGGGTGCGCTGAGCGCCACCATCGTGGAGAGCTACGGGATCACCGAGGGGCAGTATGGGTTCATCATCACGGCGGTGTTCGTGGTAGCGGGTCTCGCGGCACCGCTGCTGGGAGTGCTCGCGGACCGCATTGACACCCGCGTGCAGCTCACCCTGATCTTCGGGGGTGTGCTGGTGGCGTTCCTGCTCAGCGCCACGTGGCAGTCCTACGCCATGCTGCTGGTCGCGGCCCTGATTGCGGGTCTCGCGCAGTCCTTTTCCAACCCGGTGACCAACCGCATCGTCGCGCAGCGCGTGCCGCTGGCCCAGCGCTCCGCGTGGATGGGGTGGAAGCAGTCCGGGGTGCAGGTGGGTCTGCTGGTCGCGGGCCTCACGTTCCCGGTGGCGGGCGCGGCGTTCGGGTGGCGAGGTGCCGCACTGTTCGGCGCGCTGCTGTGCGTTCCCCTGCTCATCACGGGGTGGACCGTGGTCACCCGGCTACAGCGCCGCGCCCGAGAGAACACCCCGACGACGCCGCCCGCTCCCTCTCCCGTCGCGCCCTCCGCCGCGGCGTCGTCGGGGGCGCTGCCGCCCGCGGTGTGGCTGCTGACGCTGACGTCCTTCCTCAACGCGGTGGGCACGCAGGGCGTGAACGTGTACGCGTCCCTGTTCGCGGTGCGGGCCATGGGGTACACCGTCACGGTGGCCGGGTTGCTGCTGGGCATGATGGGGGTGATCGGGATCGGAAGCCGGATCGGGTGGGGCCGGGTGACCGGCAGGCTCGGCAGACCCGCACCGCTGATCCAGGTCATGAGCCTGGGCGGGATCGTGGGGCTCGGGCTGCTCGTGCTCGCGGAGACGACGCAGCAGCACTGGCTCATGTGGCTGGGCGTCGCCTTCCACGCCGCGCTGCCGCTGGCCGCGAACGTGGTGATCAACTCGGGAATCGTCGCCGCCGTGTCCGGGGAACGGATCGGTGTGGCGTCCGGACTGGTGGCCACCGGGATGTACCTGGGCTTCGCGCTGGGGCCCGTGGTGGTGGGCCAGCTCGTGGACCTCACGGGGGCGTTCACCGCCGGATGGGCCGCCATCGCCGGGGCATACGTGCTGTGCCTTGTGGCGGCGCTGGTGCTCGGGCGGGTGCAGGCACGCAGAGCCTGAGATGTGAACGGGGCCCGGGGCGCGCAGCGCTCGCTTGGGCCTGGTCCCCCCGGCCCGTTGCTTGTGGGAAACCGCACGGGGAGGCTGCCCTGCCGCGTGCCCCGGCCCCCGCACATGTGGTGCGATGGACCCATGAGCACACCTCGCACGGACCTCTCGCAGACCCTCCGCAGCCTGGATGGCAGCAGTTACAGCGCGTACAAGCAGCTCAAGGGTTTGTGGCGGCTCGGGGAGGTGGAGCTCGTCATGGACCGCGTGCAGTCGGACCCGTACGCCCCGCCGTCCCTCGCGCGCGTGCGGCTGCCCCTGCGCAGCACGGGGATCCCGAGTGGGCTGATCGCCTCGAAGGACCGACGCGTGGCGGCCGGGGACTTCCTCACCCGGCAGTTCTCCCGTGCCGCCCGTGAGCTGGGCCCGCGCGGTGGCAAGGACTCGGGCGGGATCTCCATCCAGAGCACTGGCCAGGAGATCCTCGAGCGCTCGTCCGTCGTGGTGCCGGACCCCGCGGCCACGGATGCGCACGTGGAGGTGCGCTGCGAGATCGCCCTGCCCGCCGCGGGCCGCCGCATCAAGGGCCATGCCGCGCACCGGCTGCTCACGGAGGTGCTGCCGGGCGTAGTCGAGCGCGCGCTGCGGTACGAGAACCTGGACGCCCGCGCCCTGCAGGCCCACGTGACCTCCCACCTGGACGCCCAGCACCTGCGGGAGCAGCTGCCGCAGCGTGGACTCGTGGCGTTCGTCGCGGACAGCGCCGTGCTGCCGCGCGCCTCCGGGCACCGGGACGAACCGCTGGCCCGGGGCGCCGTCCCGTTCGAGACGCCTCCGGAGCTGCGCGTGGAGCTCGAGCTCGAAGACGGGTCGACCGTGAGCGGCATGGGGATCCCCGAGGGCGTCACGGTGGTCGTGGGTGGCGGCTACCACGGCAAGTCCACGCTGCCGCAGGCCCTGGAGCGCGGGGTCTACAGCCACGTTCCCGGTGACGGCCGCGAACGCGTGGTCACCCTGCCGAGCGCCATGTCCGTGCGCGCGGAGGACGGCCGGGCCGTGAGCCACACGGACGTCTCGCCGTTCATCAACAACCTGCCCACCGGCGCGGACACCCGCGACTTCAGCACGTCCAACGCCTCCGGCTCCACGTCCCAGGCGGCGGCCACGGTGGAGGCCGTCGAGGCGCAGGCGGCGGTGCTCCTGCTGGACGAGGACACGTGCGCCACCAACCTCATGGTCCGGGACGAACGCATGCGCGCCATGGTTCCGGGCGAACGCGAGCCCATCACCCCGTTCGTGGACCGCGTGGGCGCCCTCTACACGGAACGTGGGGTGTCTTCGATCCTGGTCACGGGTGGCTCCGGGGCGTTCCTGGACGTCGCGGACCTGGTGATGGCCATGGACGCCTACCGCGCCGTGGATGTCACCGACCGCGCCCGGCAGGTGGTGCGGGACTTCCCGCGCCCCGAGGACATGCGTCCTGCGACATCCTTCGGGGAGATCCGCCCGCACGTTCCTGGCGGCGCCCCGGAAGCGCTCGGCACGGTCCCGGCCGAACGCGGTGCCACCCCGTCCGGACCAGGTGCCGCGGGGCACGACGCCTCCCGGTCCGGTCCGCGCCATGGCGCCACCCAGCAGGGCGGCAGGGACAAACCCGCTCGCGCTCGCGGTCTCGACACCATCCAGTGGGGCCGCGAGGACGTGGACCTCTCCGCGCTGAGCCAGCTCGTGGACCCTTCGCAGACGGAAGCGATTGCGCGGCTTCTGGAGGAGGTCGAGCGCACGGCCGACGGTCGCACTCTTCTGACCGAGCTGGTGGACGCGGCCCTGGAGCGGGTGGTGCGGGACGGACTGGACGCCCTGGCCCACCACAGGGGCCACCCGGGACATCTGGCGCTGCCCAGGGCACAGGACGTGGTGGCGGCCTACCACCGGGTGCGCCGATGAGGGGCAGCGCGTGACCCCGGCAGCGGTGTGCGTCCCCTCGTACGGCTGCTCCCTCGGAGCAGAGGAGGGGCAGAAATCCGCGGCGGTGGAGCACCGGCGGTGCACAGGCCGAGACTCGCGGAGGAGAAGGGGAGGAGAGGCGCGCAAGCGGGGAGCGACGTCGTCCGGGGTTAGTTATCCACCGCACGGCGAATGTCCTCTAGCGAAGTCAGCTCGCCCGCGTTGATGCGTTCGCGCACCGACTCGTACTGCTCCTGGGAGGACGCGAACGGAATCTCCTGCCCCTGGGCGTCCAGCAGGCGGCCGTCCACGAACTGGTCGCCGTCCTGCAGTGCGCCGGCCTCGCGCGGGGAGAGCACCCGCAGCCCCACGGTGTTCATGCCCATGGCCTCGGTGGTGCGCCGGCTGCGGCCCATCTCGTTGAAGAAGAAGTTCAGGAGCAGCGCGGCCACGGCGGCGGACGAGATACCGGAAGAGAAGATGATGCCCACCCAGTCGGGGAACGCGTCGTAGAAGGTGGGGACCACGATCGGGACCATGCCGAAGGACAGGGAGACGGCCACGATGATCAGGTTCATGCCGCCGCGGTAGTCCACGCGGGCCAGCGTGCGGATGCCCGAGGACATCACGGTGCCGAAGAGCACGAAGCCCGCACCGCCCATCACCGGCAGGGGGATGGCGGCGATGACCTGGCCGAGCACGGGCAGCATGCCCAGCAGCACCATGAACACGCCACCCAGGGCCACCACGTAGCGGCTCTTGACCTTGGTGATCGCCACCAGGCCCACGTTCTGCACGAACGCCGTCTGCGTGAAGGAGTTGAACACCGGCGCCACGGCGGAGGACAGCATGTCCGCGCGCAGCCCGTCCGCGATGCGTGCCGAGTTGATGCGCGAGCCCGTGATCTCGGACAGGGCCAGGATGTCAGCGGTGGTCTCCGCCATGTTCACCAGGATCACAATGCCCATGGCCACGATCGCCGCCATGTGGAACGTGGGTGCACCGAAGTGGAACGGGGAGGGCAGCGCAACCCACGGCCCCTGCCCCACGTGCGAAAAGTCCGCCATGCCGGTGGCCCACGCCACCACGGTGCCCACCACGATCGCCACCAGGATGGCCAGCCGTGACAGCACCGCTCCGCCGAACTTGGACAGCAGCAGCACGGCAAGCAGCGTGACCCCCGCCAGGGCGATGTTGCCCAGCGAGCCGTAGCCGGGTGCCTTCTCGTCCCCGCCCATGGACCACGACGCCGCCACGGGCACCAGGGTGATGCCAATGGTCGTAATGATGGACCCCGTGACCACGGGCGGAAAGAAGCGCAGCACGCGGGCAAAGAAGGGGGCCACCAGGAACCCGAAGGCGGAGGCCACCATGATGGAGCCCATCACCGACTGGATGCCGCCCCCCGTGGCCAGCACGGACAGCATCGTGGCGATCCCGGTGAAGGAGACCCCCTGCACGAGCGGCAGCTGGGAACCGATCCGCGGCAGCCCCCACGCCTGCAGGAACGTGGCGAACCCGCCCACGAACAGGGCGGCGGCCACGAGCAGGGCGGTGGTGGCGGCGTCGTACCCGGCGGCACTGGCCACCACGAGCGGCACGGCGATCAGACCGCCGTACATGGTGAGGATGTGCTGCACGGCGTACGCCACGGTGCGCCCGGCGCCCAGCCGTTCGTCCTCGGGGCGGGACCCTCGCTCGTGGGAAAGGGCGGGTGATGCGCTGCTGGGCATGAGGATCCTCGATCGGGGCAGTCGTGAGGGGACACGGAAAGTGTAGGCGGGCGCGGCGCGTGCAGTGCCCGCCGCGCAAAACCGACTACCCTACGGGAATGGCCTTTCACGCGGACTCCACCGAACTGGACAACAAGGAAATCCTGACCTGGGAGGGGTTCGGGACCGCCACCCGGGAACTCGCCCAGCAGATCGTGGACTCGGAATTCGTCCCGGACATCATCATCGCGGTGGCGCGCGGTGGTCTGCTGCCCGCCGGGGCGCTGTCCTACGCCATGGGCGTGAAGCTCTCTGACGCCGTGAACGTCGAGTTCTACACGGACGTCCACGAGACCCTTCCGGACCCGGTGCTGCTCGCCCCCATGCTGGACACGGACTCCATCAGCGACAAGAAGGTGCTGGTCGTGGACGACGTCGTGGACTCCGGACGCACCCTTTCCCTCGTGTTGGAGCTGCTGCGCGGCTATGGCGCCGAGTGCCGCTCCGCCGTGGTCTACGAGAAGCCCCGCTCGGAGGTCCGTCCGGACTTCTCTTGGAAGTCCACGGACGAGTGGATTGTCTTCCCGTGGTCCGCGCAAGAGCCGGTGACCAAGCAGGGCTGATCCGCCCGTCGGCGCCGCCCCGCGCGCTGCAAAGACTCAGCAGGTGCCGTCTACCGAACAGTAGATGGCACCTGCTCCGTTAAAGCACGCGATTGGGGGGGGTGGGGCGTGGGGGGTCTGGTGCGCGAGGTGTTACTTCTTGACCCGCTCCCACACCAGCCCGGCCGTGGCCTCCGCGATGGCCCGCTCCTCGTCCGTGGCCACCACGAGGACCTCGATTGCGGAGGTCTCCGCACTGATGCGGGCCACGTCCCCCCGGGGGGCCTCGTTGAGCGTGGGGTCCAGGGTGATCCCGAGCGCGCCCAACTGGTCGCACACCAGGGCGCGGAACTTGGGGGAGTTCTCGCCGATGCCCGCGGTGAAGATCAGCGCGTGGGCTCCACCGACTGCCACGTGGTAGCCGCCGATGTACTTCGCCAGGCGGTAGGCGGCCATGTCCAGTGCGAGCTGTGCCCGCCGGTCCCCGGAGCTGGCCCGCTGCGCCACGGCCCGCATGTCCGAGTCCCCGCAGACGCCCTGCAGACCGGACTCGTTGTTGAGGATTCGGTTCATGTCCTGGGCGCTCATCCCGGGGTTGCGCTCCAGCATGGCGGTGACCACGGAGGGGTCCAGGTCCCCGCTACGGGTGCCCATGACCAGTCCGGCCAGGGGGGTGTAGCCCATGGAGGTGTCGTAGGAGCGGCCCTCGCGGATGGCGGTGGCCGAGGCGCCGTTGCCCAGGTGGGCCACCACGGTGTTGAACTGTTCCCGCGGGATGCCCAGGAACTCGCAAGCCTTGCCGGTCACGTAGTCGTGCGAGGTGCCGTGGAAACCGTAGCGGCGCATCCCGTGTAGCTCGTACCACTGCTCGGGGACGGCGTAGCGCCAGGCCTTCTCGGGCATCGTGCGGTGGAAGGCGGTGTCGAACACGCACACCTGGGGCATCCCCGGATAGGTCTTCTGGATGGCCCGCAGTCCCAGGGCATGCGCGGGGTTGTGCAGCGGTGCCAGCGGGGCCAGCCGCTCGATCGCCCGGATGATCTCGTTGTTCACCAGCACGGGGGCGGAGAAGCGCTCGCCGCCGTGCACCACGCGGTGGCCCGCGGCGTCGATGGTGCGCCCGCCGAGCTCTTCGTCCAGACGCTGGGCGAGGATTTCCAGGGCCTGGGTGTGGTCCTGGATCTCCGACGTGCCGATGTTCTCGATCAGCCCCTTGGTGATCACCTCGCCGCCGGCCATTCCCGCCGTGGCCGTGGCGAGGGGGACGTTCTCGTCGATCGCGGGCATGGAGGAAGTGTAGGCCTGCGGTTCCCCGTCCGCCGGTTCGACCTCCCGCACCTGATACTTGATGGAGGACGAGCCGCAGTTGACGACCAGTACGAGCATGGTGGTTTCCCTTCGGCGGCGCGCGGGCCGCGGTTGCCAGTGGCGGAGTTCGGGGTTGACGACGCCGCTGCGTCACCAACGCGGGCACGGCGACCCCGCGCGCGGGGCCGCCGTGTCGTCACAGCGTTTGTGCTTGGATCGCGGTGATCGCGACCGTGTTGACGATGTCGTCCACGGTGCACCCGCGCGAGAGGTCGTTCACGGGTTTGCGCAGTCCCTGGAGCACGGGCCCCACGGCCACCGCGCCCGCCGACTGCTGCACGGCCTTGTACGTGTTGTTGCCCGTGTTCAGGTCCGGGAACACGAACACGGTGGCCTGCCCCGCGACGTGCGAGCCCGGCAGCTTGGACCTGGCTATCGAGGCGTCTACGGCAGCGTCGTACTGGATGGGGCCCTCCACCTCGAAGTCCGGGTTCGCGGCGCGCACGAGCTCGGTGGCCGCGCGCACCCGCTCCACGTCCTCCCCGGAACCGGACCCGCCGGTGGAGTAGGAGAGCATGGCCACGCGCGGCTCCACTCCGAACTCCCGGGCGGTCTGCGCGGAGGCCAGGGCGATGTCCGCGAGCTGCTGCTCGTCCGGGTTGGGGTTCACAGCGCAGTCGCCGTAGACGAGCACGCGGTCTGCGAGCAGCATGAAGAACACCGAGGAGACGATGTTCACGCCCTCCCGGGTCTTCACAAACTCGAGGGCCGGGCGGATGGTGTTCGCGGTGGTGTGTGCGGCGCCGGAGACCATTCCGTCCACGTCCCCCATCTGCACCATCATGGTCCCGAAGTAGGAACCGTCCATCATGCGCTCGAGCGCTTGCCCCGTGCTCACGCCCTTGTGGGAGCGCAGCCGCACGTACTCGTCCGCGTACTTCTCGCGCAGGGCGTCGTCGTGCTGGAAGTCCACGAGGTCCAGGCCGTCGGCGTCGAAGTCGAGCTCGATGCCCTCGGACTGCGCGAGCGATCGGACCGTCTCGGGATCGCCCAGCACGGTGAGGTCGCAGAAGTTGCGCCGGTGGATGAGCTCCGCGGCGCGCAGGATGCGGGGGTCGTCTCCCTCGGGCAGTACGATCCGCTTGCGGTCCGCCCGCGCGGACTCCACGAGCTCGTGCAGGAACCGCAGGGGGGTGCGCCGCACGGGCCGCGGCAGGGTGAGCCGCCCCGAGAGCTCGTCGCTGTCCACGTGCTCCGCCCACGCGCCGCGCGCGGCGGCGATCTTGCGGGAGTGCGCGCCGGCCAGGGTGCCGCGCGTGCCGGCCACGGCCTGCGCGGTGGTGAAGGTGTCCTGCTCGGCGGTCAGCACGGGGAATGGAGCCGCGCCCAGCAGCGAGCCCACCGCGCCGGCGGGCCGGAAGCCTCCGGTCAGCAGCATCCCGGCGGGCACCGGCAGCGTGGGCGCCAACGACGACGCCAGGGTTGCCGAGACCACGTCCGTCCGGTCCCCGGGGGTGATCACCAGGTCCCCGTCCGCAATCTGGTCCAGGAAGTTCCCGGCGGTCATCGCGGCCACCTTCACGGCCTTGATGTCGCGGTCCAGGGACGTGGAGTTGAAGTCCGTGCCGTAGCCCTGGGCATCCACGAGCTCGGCGACGGTGGGGTTCGAGATCGCGGGGATCTCCGGGATCACGTACGCGGGGAGGTTGTGGTTGCCGGGCTTGGCCTCCCGGCGGATCTGCTCCGCCTGCTCCGGGTCCGCGCGGTTGACGATCACGGCGTAGATGTCGCACCCGGCCTGGCGCAGCTCAGTGCGGGTCACGTCGATCGCGTTGAGCACGTCCTTCACACGCCCGGACTCGTGGGCTCCGATCACCGCGGCCACACTGCACCCCATGTTGTTGGCCAGGCGGGCGTTGAGGTCGAACTCGGCGGTGACCGCGTTGTGGGCCAGCAGGTCGGTGCCGTCAACGACGATCACATCGCACTCCAGCGCCATCTCGGAGTACACGGCCATGGCGGCGGAGTCGAGGTCATCGTGCTCACCGGAGGCGAGGATCTCACGGCAGCGCTCCAGGGACACCGCGCCCCGGCACCGGGAGTCCGGGAGGTCGAAGGTGCGCTTCATCAGCTGCAGCACGGGATCCTCCTCGGGGGAGGTGCCGTCGAAAACCGGGCGGAAGAAGCCCAGGGCGTCCGTGCGCTTGAACATGGTGTCCGTGAGCCCCAGTGCCACCAGCGTCTTGCCGCTCAGCGGTGTCATCGCGGAGATGTAGATGCCCTGCGTCATGGAACGAACTCCCTCACGGTCGACTGGCTGTACGTCCCAGTCTAGGGAACCCACCCCCGGCCACGAGTCGTCCCACCGGGCTGGTTTCGTACGAAAATCGCATGAACAGGCGGTGTGCGGGCCTCGGGGCCGACGCCGAGGGAACACATTGTGGCGGGGGTCGCGCTCGCCCGACACCGGTGCGAGACTGGATCCATGTTGGTTGCCTTCTCAGTTTCCCCCAGCGGCGGGGACAACCCGGACGCCTCCGTCCACGACGCGGTGGCCGCGGCGGTGCACGTGGTGCGCGAGTCCGGGCTGCCCAACCGCACAGATTCCATGTTCACCACCATCGAGGGTGAGTGGGACGAGTGCATGGCCGTGGTCAAGGAAGCCACGGCCGCGGTGGCCGATTACGGCCCGCGTGTGTCCCTCGTGCTCAAGGCGGACATCCGCCCGGGGCACACCGGTGAGCTCGCGGGCAAGGTGGAGCGCCTCGAGTCCGCCCTGCACACCCACGAGCTCGGTAGGTCCCAGGAGCGGCGCGGGATCACGACCGGTGACAAGTAGCGGCCTCCCCACCCTGTGCGTGTCCAGCGGCGAGCGCGCGGGTGAGCACGAGCGGACGAGCACGCGGGTGACGTCACACAGGTGAGCAGGAAGAACCGGAAGAAGGGCACGGAAGCGGGTGGCGCGGCGTCGTCGTCGGATGCTCCGGGGCTCGTGGAGCGCACCTGGACCACGGACACCGGGACCGTGGAACTGCAGCGGGATCCCTACGTGCCGGGAGCGTGGTTGCTGCGCGTGAACGGGGTGCCGTCCTCGCACATCGTCCCGGACCGCCCGGACCAGCTCGAGTTCGAGTACATGCGCTGGTTCTCCACCGTGGTCGAGGAGCACGTGAGCACGCATCTGAACCCCACCTCGCTGCGGGTCCTGCACCTGGGCGGGGGCGCGTGTTCCATGGCCCGCTACCTCGCATGGCGCTACCCGCAAGCGCGGCAGGTGGTCGTGGAGTTCGACGCCGCTCTCACGCGCCTCGTGCGCGAATGGCTCGATCTGCCCCGCGCACCGCTGCTGCGAATCCGCGCGGGCGAGGCCCGGGAGGTCACGGAGACACTCACGGAGGACTCGCGCGACGTCGTGCTGCGGGACGTCTTCGCGGGGGAGCAGACCCCGGGACACCTGCGCACGGTGGAGTTCACCCGGCACGTGGACCGGGTGCTCTCCCCGGACGGGATCTACGTGCTGAACGTGGGGGACACTCGCAACCTCAAGGGCACACGCGCGGAGATCGCCGCGTTGCTCGAGGTCTTCGAGCACGTGGCCGCCGTCGCGGATCCCGCGATGCTCAAGGGCCGCCGCTACGGCAACGTGGTGCTCGCGGCCTCCCGCGCCGCCCTGCCCGCGGCCGGTTCCGCCGACGCCGCCGCGCTGGCCCGCGAGCTGCTCGGCGGTTCCCTGCCGGCCCAGTACAAGGACACCGCGTGGTGCCGCGAACTGGCCGCCGGCACCCAGCCGTGGCACGACAAGCCGGCGGACCCGGTGCCCGAGGGGCCGGTGACGGGCGGAGACGACGCCGCGTAGCGCCGTCGTCGTCAGGGAACGGGCGTCAGGCCGCCCAGCCCTCAATGACGCCCACGCCGAAGAACATCACGAAGGCCAGCGCCACCACATACATCAGCGGGTGGATGTCCTTTGCGCGGCCCTGGACGAGACGGATGAAGACATAGGAGACGAAGCCCGCACCGATGCCGTCCGCGATGGAGTAGGTGAACGGCATGACGGCGAAGGTGAGGAAAGAGGGCACGGCCACGCCCCAGTCTTGCCAGTCGATGTCGACGACGTTGCGGGCCATCAGGAAGCCCACGACGACCATGGCGGGGGCCACCGCCTCGAACGGGACCAGGCTGACCAGCGGCGTCAGGAACATCGCAGCCAGGAACAATGCGCCCGTGACGACGTTCGCGAGACCCGTGCGGGCGCCGTCGGCGATCCCCGTGGAGGACTCCACGAAGATCTGGTTGGAGGACGCGGACCCGGCGCCGCCGGCAACGGCACCCAGCGCGTCCACGAGCAGCACACGGTCTACGTGCTCGATCTGGCCGTCCTCGGCCACAAGACCGGCCTGCTGGGAGAGCCCGACCATCGTGCCCATCGCGTCGAAGAACACGGACAGCAGGATGGTGAAGATCAGCAGCAGGCAGGAGATCGCCCCGAGCTGCTGGAACGCCTCCAGGGGCGCCGCCGAGCCGATCAGGGAGAGGTCCGGGAGGCCGAAGAACCCGTCCGGAGTGGCGGGCACCACGAGCGACCAGCCGTGCGCGTTCTCGGTGGAGGATCCCGAGGGTGCCACCGCCTCCAGCACGTGCGCCAGAACGGTGGTGAGCACCACCGAGATCAGGATTCCGCCCTTCACATTGCGCACCATCAGCGCCACGGTCAGCAGCAGCCCCACCACGAAGGTCAGAGTGGGCCACCCGAAGAGCTGGCCCCCGCTGCCCAGCTGCACGGGCACGGTGGTCCCGGCGGCGTCCGGCATGCGGCGCACGAACCCGGCGTTGACGAAGCCGATCAGGGCGATGAACAGTCCGATGCCCACCACGATGGCCGTCTTCAGCGACGCCGGCACCGCGTTGAACACGGCGGTGCGGAAGCCGGTGAGCACCAGCACCACCATGATCACGCCGGCCCAGATCACCAGGCCCATCACCTCGGGCCACGTGAGCCCTGGGTTGGTGGCGATGGTGACGGCGAGGAACGCGTTGACGCCCAGCCCCGCGGCCATGCCGAACGGGGACCGGGCCCACACGCCCATGACGATGGTCATCACGCCGGCCACCAGGGCCGTCACGGCGGCCACCCGCGCGCCACCCAGGGTGTTGCCCGCCGCGTCCTGGCCGTAGCCGAGTACCAGCGGGTTGAGCACCACGATGTAGCTCATGGCGATGAACGTGGCCACGCCACCGCGGACCTCCCGGCCCACAGTGGAACCGCGCCGGGTGATGGAGAAGAAGCGGTCCAGCCTGCCTCGGGGCTCGCTGCGCTGAGCGGGCGGGGTGGATGACGACATAGGGATCCTCACGGGTGGGCGCGTTCGGGCGCCGAACGGGACGGGTGGGGGATGTTTGTGTAGAAATACTACGACGCCGCCGCCCGCGTACCGTGCTGCCCCGCCGGTTCCGCAGGGCGGGGCGCGCATGTGGTGCGGGCGGCCACGCGAGCTCCTCCGCGTGGTTAGGCAAGACTGACCCGCGTTCACTACCGTTGATCCAAGTCCCTGCAAGCACGTGAGACACGCGTGCGCGTCGAAAGGAATTCCGTGACAACTTCCAACACCCAACGTCCGCTGCGCGTGGCCGTGATCGGCGCAGGCCCGGCCGGCATCTACGCCGCGGACATGCTCACCAAGACCGAGGCGGTCCGTGAGGGTGAGCTCGAGGTCAGCGTGGATCTGTTCGACCGTTACCCCACCCCGTTCGGGCTCATCCGCTACGGCGTGGCCCCGGACCACCCCCGGATCAAGGGCATCATCACGGCGCTGCGTTCCATCCTGGACCGCGGTGACATCCGGTTCTTCGGCAACGTGGAGTACGGCAAGGACATCACCCTCGGGGAGTTCCTGACCCACTACGACGCCGTGATCTTCGCCACGGGTGCGGTCAACGACGCGCCGCTGCAGATCCCCGGCGCGGACCTGGACGGCTCCTACGGCGCCGCCCGTTTCGTGGCGTGGTACGACGGCCACCCCGACTACCCGCGCACGTGGCCGCTCGAGGCCAAGGAGATCGCGGTGATCGGCAACGGCAACGTGGCCCTGGACGTGGCTCGCGTGCTGTCCAAGCACGCCGAGGACATGCTCGTGACCGAGATCCCGGGCAATGTGTACCAGGGGCTGCGCAAGTCCCCGGTCACGGACGTGCACATCTTCGGCCGCCGCGGTCCGGCCCAGATCAAGTTCACGCCGCTCGAACTGCGTGAGCTCGCTAAGTCCCGTGACGTGGACATCGTGGTCTACGACGACGACTTCCAGTTCGACGAGGCCTCCGAGAAGGCCATGGCCGAGAACAACCAGATCAAGGTCATGATGAAGACGCTGCAGAAGTGGCGCGAGGATGATTCCCCCAAGACGGCGTCCCGCCGCCTGCACCTGCACTTCCTGCAGACCCCGGACGAGATCCTCGGGGACGAGAACGGCAAGGTCCGCGCCATCCGCATGGAACGTACCCGGCTCAACGGGGACGCCTCCGTGACCGGCACGGGCGAGTACACCGAGTTCCCCGTGCAGGCCGTCTACCACGCGATCGGGTACCTGGGCTCGCCCCTGCCCGAGCTGCCGTTCGATCCCGAACGCGGTGTGATCCTCAACGAGGAGGGCCGCGTGATCGAGGCAGACGGTTCCCCGGTTCCCGGCGTGTACGCCACGGGCTGGATCAAGCGCGGCCCCGTGGGTCTGATCGGGGCCACCAAGTCGGACGCCCTCGAGACCGTGAACCACATCATGGAGGACCGCGCGTCCCTCGCGGATCCGGATCACCCGCAGCTCGAGGCCGTGGTGGAACTGCTCGAGGACAAGGGCGTGCAGTACACCACGTGGGATGGCTGGCTTGTGCTGGACGAGTACGAACAGAGCCTGGGGCAGTCCTCCCATGACGCCGAAGGCAACCCCCGCGAGCGCGTCAAGGTCGTGGAGCGGGACGAGATGGTGGCGGTCTCCCGCGGAGCTGTCCAGCAGTAGCGCCCATCGGGTCGTCCTCCCCTGCACGCCCTTGGGTCGACGCCTGCCCAGGCGCGGGGTGGGATCGGTTGTGTGTCCTTGAGTGACGTGACGCGTGAGCCTCAGCTCCGTCAGTCGTAGCGTGGCCTGGACCGGACAGTTACGACAGGAGTGTTTCCCATGGCCCCGATGTCCCTCCACTGGTTCCTCCCTACCGCGTCGGATTCCCGCGGCATCGTGGGCGGAGGGCACGGGGCGAGGATTCAGGCCACGGAGACCCTGCGTGGGCCGCGTCTGCCCTATCTGGTGCAGGTGGCGCAGGCGGCGGAATACAACGGTTTCGAATCCGTGCTCTCGCCCACGGGCTTGTGGTGCCAGGACGCTTGGTTGACCACGGCCGCCATCTCCCAGCACACGGAAAGACTCAAGTTCCTCGTGGCGTTGCGTCCCGGAGCCATGTCCCCCACCCTGGCGGCCCAGATGGCGGCCACGTACCAGGACCTCACGGGGGGACGGCTCAACGTCAACGTGGTGGCCGGCGGGGAGTCCACCGAGCAGCGCGCCTTCGGGGACTTCTTGGACAAAGACGGTCGCTACGCTCGGACCGGAGAGTTCCTGGACATCGTGTCCCGTCTGTGGGATCACGAGCCACCCTTCGACTACCGAGGTGAGCACCTCGCCGTGGAGCAGGCCAGGCTGGACTTCCCGCCTGCGCCCCGTCCGCAGGTGTACTTCGGGGGTTCCTCCGCAGCTGCGGCCACCGTGGCTGCGGAACACGCGGATGTCTTCCTCACGTGGGGCGAACCACCGCAACAGGCAAAGGAGAAGATCGACCGGATCCGTGAACTCGCCAGGGCACGCGGACGCGACGTGCGCTTTGGCATCCGTCTGCACACCATTTCGCGGGAGACGTCGGCTCAGGCATGGGCGGTGGCCGAGGGCATGCTCGCGGGCGTGGACGAACGGATGATCCAGGAGCAGCAGGAAGCGCTGCGCCGTTCCGAGTCCGAGGGGCAGCGCCGGATGCTGGATCTGCACGGTGGTTCCGCGACCAAGTTGCAGGTCCACCCCGGCCTGTGGGCAGGAGTGGGCCTACTGCGTGGTGGAGCGGGGACGGCCATGGTGGGGTCCCACCGGGAGGTGGCCGACCTCATGGCGGAGTATGTTGCCGCGGGCATCGACGAGTTCGTGCTCTCCGGATACCCGTGCCTCGAGGAGGCCTACTGGTTCGGCGAGGGCGTCCGTCCGCTCCTCGAAGCCGACGGTCTGCTCTAAGCGGTGAAGGCTCCGCGCAGGGGCGGAACGAGCGGGCATTAGAGTCCCAGCAGCCTCCGGAGGTGGGGGTTGAGCAGGGTGCCCTGGGGGTCCATGGCGGCGCGCAGAGTGAGGAACTCGTCCCACTGTGTGTAGAGGGGCGCGAGTTCCTCGGCGGTGCGGGTGTGCAGTGTGCCCCAGTGGGGGCGGCCGCCGTGGTCCACAAGGATCTGCTCGGCGGCGGTGAGGAAGGTCTGGCTGGGTCGCCGGCCGTACTGGCGCAGGTTGATCCACCCCGTGTATCGGCCTCCCGCGGGGGAGAGGTGCCCCTGGTCCGGCGGGGAGCAGCGCACGGTCATGGGGAACGCGAGGTCGTACACGTGCGCGTCCACCAGGGTGCGCAGTTCGCGCACCGCGGAGGCGGTGGCCTCCAGCGGTAGGGCGTACTCGGCGGCCACGTAGCGCACCGGGCGGGCCACCGTGAACACGCGGTAGGACACGTCCGTGTAGCGCCGGGAGCTCTCCGCGAGGGACTCGATCCGGTTGAGCCGGCTCACCGCACGCGGGATCAGGTTCCCTACGCGGCCCAGCCCGGCGGTCAGGGAGGTGCGCAGGACGGCGTCGTCCGTGCGTCGCAGCGCCCGGGAGATGAGCGAGGCGGGGCGCGTGTAGGTGTCCGGGAGGCGGTGCAACCGGCTCAGGATACGGGTGTGGGCTACGGTGGTGCCCGGCATCCACGAGAACTCGAAGTGGTCCGCGGCGGACATCCGCTCCTGCATGGTGTCCAGCAGGGATCCGATCGGCTCGCGGAACTCGGCGCAGTGCAGCCGGAACGCGTTGACGCATTGGAACGTCACGGAGACCACCACGCCCAGCACGCCCAGGTTCACCCGGGCGGCGTCGAGCAGCTCGGGGCGGTGGGTCTCGGAGCAGGAGATCAGCTCGCCCCCCGGGGTTGCGAGGCTCAGCCCGACCACCTGCCCGCCCAGCGATGGCTGGCCCAGCCCCGTGCCGTGGGTGCCCGTGGCCAGTGCTCCGCCCACGCTCATGTGCGTGGAGTCGGGCAGGTTGGCCAGCGCCAGCCCGTGCTGCTCCAGGGCCAGGTTCAGCTCCTGCAGCGTGGTCCCGGCAAACACCGTGACCCGCTGGTGGTCCTCGTCCACGGACACCAGACCCTTGAGCGCCGAGGTGTCCAGCAGCACGCCCCCGGTGGGGACCAGAGGGGAGCAGCTGTGCCCGGACCCGGCCGGGCGCACCGCCACGCCCTGCGAGGCGGCCTCCTGGAGAACCTGCAGCACCTGGTCTGAGTCCGTGGGGCGCACGGTCACGGCCGGCTTGAAGGTAAGGTTGCCGCCCCACGACCGCCACGTGCCGCCCCTGACCTGCGCCGCCATGGTGGGGTGCTCGGCTCTTGCGCTCATGGCTCGCCTCCGTTCCGGGGGCTCGGCCCCTCGATGTCGTCCTCCGGGACGCGCTGCGTGGAGCACGCCCCGGGGCTCGTCCATCATCTCACCGCCTCCGCGGTGTGGGGGAGCACACGACTAGGCTGGCACCAGGACATCCTGCCCAGGGAGGGAGCACCATGAACGCACGTGAGGCCGAGATCGTCGTGGGCGTGGACGGCTCCGAGCAGAGCATGGGCGCCCTGCACTGGGCCGCTCGTGAGGCCCGGCGGCGCGGCGCGCCCCTCCACATGGTCACTGCCTACTCCGTGCCCATGTTCGGCGGGTCCACGTTCGACGTGGGGTACGCGGCGTTCGACGACACCGCCATGAACCGTGCCGTGGAGGACCTCGCGGGCGAGGCACGACGCCGCGTGGCCGAATTGGACGTGGACGTCCGGTCCACCGTCCAGGCCGGGGACCCTTCCGACGTGTTGCTCGAACTGAGCGAGGACGCACAGTTGCTGGTCCTGGGTTCCCGCGGTCGGGGCGGGTTGATCGGCCGCCTGCTGGGTTCGGTGTCCACCGCGGTGCCCGCCCACGCGCACTGCCCCGTGGGCATCATCCCCCTTCAGTGGGGCAGGGAGTACCAACTGCACGAGAACGTGAGCCGCCGTCAGGCGTTCGTGGACGGTGTGACCGTGGGCTCGGATGGTTCCCAACAGGCGAGTTCCGCGATGCTGTGGGCCGCGGAGGAGGCCGAACAGCTCGGTGTGCCGCTGACCGTGGTGTGCGCCGCGCCGTCGGACTCCGGATCCTCCGCGTGGCTGCCCTCGCCCGTGGACTTCGACAACCTGCGCGGGGAGATCCAGGCCGCGATCGACGCCGGCGTGCGGTGGCTGCGCGGGCACTTCCCGAACCTGGACATCACCGGCGAGCTCGTGGACGGATCCCCCATCCACGTCCTCGTGGAACGTTCGGCCCAGAACCAACTGGTGGTCACGGGGACCCGCGGTCGCGGCGGATTCGCTGGCATGCTGTTGGGCTCCACGTCCCAAGGGGTGCTGCACAACAGTGCCGGGCCGGCCATGATTGTGCCGTGCATCCGGGACCCGCGACTCTCGGACAGACCGGACGTCGCGATCTGAATCGAGGCGGCGCCGCTGCTCGGTGCCGACGCCTGGTGTCGAACACGATGTGCCCCATCGGGGTGCCGCCCCCGGGGTGCCATCCCCGCCGTTCCGCGGCGTGCGCGGGCCCGGCGGGGCACCGCGCGGGTTTGTGCAACCGAGCCGTTTGCCTCTAAGCTACTCACGGTCCATCGTCCGATATTGCCGCTGGTGATGCTCGGACGGCGTTCTGGCCCCCATCGTCTAGCGGCCTAGGACACCGCCCTTTCACGGCGGCGGCACGGGTTCGAATCCCGTTGGGGGTACGTTTTCCCGTGCGAGGTACCGCGGGGTGAGCGATTTGCACAGTGAGTCGTTCGTCCTGGTAGGATATTTACTCGTTGGAAACAATCAAGGCCCTGTAGCGCAGTTGGTTAGCGCGCCGCCCTGTCACGGCGGAGGTCGCGGGTTCAAGTCCCGTCAGGGTCGCTCAGGCGGCGATGAAAAGGAAACTTTTCGCGCCGTTGCGGCATATCACCGGAGGTTGCCTCCCGGGAACGTGCCTGGCTCTGTAGCTCAGTTGGTAGAGCGTACGACTGAAAATCGTAAGGTCACCGGATCGACGCCGGTCGGAGCCACTGAACCCCCGCGTGGCTTCTACACGCGGGGGTTTCTTCACGTCTGCCCGCTTCTCGGAGCGGCCCGACGTTCGCCGGGCGGGTCCCTCGAAGTAGCTCGGCATGGGCCGGGCAGTATCTTCGACCAGCACTGCTGCGGGTTGGTCGCGTGGTGGTGGCGTGCACCCGACCTCCAGGGTGCGCCGAGGTTGGGACCCTAGCGTGGAGTGGGCCGTTCGCGGACGCTGCGGAGGGACTGCGCGGTTCTGCTGCGTCGGTCCAGCAGCCCTGGGTCAGCGAGCGCAGCGGGTTCCGACGGCGCGGACGGCCGTAAGAGGCGTCGTCGTCGCAGCGGGACCCGACGCCGGATCGGACGGACCCGGGTGGCCGGATCGGAAGGATCAGCTGTGAATCACCAAGTGCGCGCACTGCTGGCGGGGGCCGGTCTCATCGTGCTCCTCACGGCGTGTGGCGCGCGGCAGGGCCAGACCACCACGATCGAACTCTCACCCATCACGCCGTCCGCGAGCGCCGCGCCCCGCGCGCCGTCCGCGAGCCCCGCGGACACCCAGACGTGCTTCGACGTGGCCGAGGTCTACAGCGGGCTGGAGCTGCTGCCCCTCACCGATCGCAGCGAGGACGAGGACGCGAACGAGGACACCCTGGAACAGGCCCTTGAGTCCGTCAGCCGACTCCGTGGGAAGCTCCCCGCCGAGGTGCGTCCGGCGTTCGACGACGTCCGGGACATCCTCGACGACGCCGACGCCACCCTCCAGCCCTCGGAGGCCGTGCGGATCCACCGGGCGTTGGAGCCGGCCGAGTCGTGGTTGCGGGCTAATTGCGCGAGCACACCGCGCCACTGATCCCGAGGTCCGTGCCGAGATCCGTTTTGCCATTCGCCCCGGGCTTTGCCCTTTGGACGGGGGTCAGCCTCGGCGCGGGGATCACGTCAGGCGCAGCCAGACCGCGCTGTCCACGCTCAACCGGTCGTTGACCACGGCGTTCTGGCCACTTGCCAGAAGCAGCTCACCGCGAGAGAGCTCGTCGAAACCGATCTCGCTCTCCCCGAGGTTCGCGGCCACCAGCACGGTCTCGCCGGTCCCGCACGACATGGTGTAGGCGAGGACGTCCTGGTCACCCTCGCTCAGAGAATGCCACGCGAACTCGGCCGTGCCCAGTTCCAGGTCGTGCCGGAGTTCCAGAGCCCGGCGGTACAGGTTGAGCGTGGACTGCGGGTCACCCAGTTGGTGGTCCACCGTGATCCCAGCGAAGGACTCGGGCTGCGGCAACCACGGATCCGGACCGAAACCCAGCCCGTCACCCACGGGAGCCCACGGCAGGGGGACGCGAGCGCCGTCGCGCCCCAGCTCCGAACCCGCGGTGCGATGGAAGGTGGGGTCCTGCCGCGCGGCATCCGGCAACTCGGTGTGCTCCGGCAGACCGAGCTCGTCGCCCTGGTAGATGTACGCGGAACCCGGGAGGGAGAGCTCCACGAGGGCGGCGGCGCGCGCCCGGCGCAGCCCCTGACCGGCGTGCGGTTGCTCGTCCTGCGCGCCGATCCCGTTGGGGTAGGCCGTGCGGGAGCTCAACCCGTAGCGCGAGGCGTGGCGGACCGTGTCGTGATTGGAGAGCACCCACGTGGACGGCGCGCCCACGGCCGCATTGGCGCGCAGGGAGATCTCGATGGTGTCCCGCATGCGGTCGCGATGCCACCCGGCCACCAGGAAGTCGAAGTTGAAGGCCTGCTGCGCCTCGTCCGGGCGCACATAGCGAGCCAGGCGCTCGGCGGGACCCACCCATGCCTCCACCACGAGCATGCGATCACCGGGGTACTCCTGAAGCACCGTGTGCCAGTCCCGGTAGATCTCGTGCACCCCGTCCTGGTCGAAGTAGGGGCCGGTGTCCATGGTCTTGCTGGGGCCGTCGGGCTCGTCCTGGGCGCCCTGGGCATCCGTGCCCTCGACCATGTGGACCTGCTCGTCCCAGTCCGGCAGGCCCGGGGCCTTGATCATGCCGTGGGCCACGTCCACCCGGAAACCGTCCGCCCCGCGGTCCAGCCAGAACCGCAGGATCGCCCGGAACTCCTCCCACACCTCCGGGTTCTCCCAGTTGAGGTCTGGTTGGGAAGAATCGAACAGGTGAAGATACCACTGCCCGTCCGGCACCCGGGTCCACGCCCGGCCCCCGAACAAGGACTTCCAATTGTTGGGCGGCTCCTCGCCGTTCTCGCCCCTGCCCTCGCGGAACATGTAGCGGTCCCGCTCCGGGGAGCCCGGCTCGGAGGTCAGGGCGGCCCGGAACCACTCGTGGTCCTCGGACGTGTGATTGGGTACCAGGTCCACGATGATCTTCAGGCCCAACCGGTGCGCTTCCTCCCGCAGCCGGTCGAAGTCCTCGAGTGAACCGAAGCGCGGATCCACGGTGCGGTAGTCCGCGACGTCGTACCCGGCGTCGTGTTGCGGGGAGAGGTAGAACGGGGAGAGCCACACCGCGTCCACGCCCAGGTGCTTGAGGTATGGCAGCTTCTGGGTGACCCCGCCCAGGTCCCCCATGCCGTCCCCGTTGGAGTCCTTGAAGGAGCGGGGATACACCTGGTAGATGACGGCGTCGCGCCACCATTCGGTGCCGGTCGCGGTACGGGCACTGGTGTCGCTGGCGCTGGCAGTGGAGACCGAGGCGGTCTGGTCGGACCGGGCGGAGGGGGCCGTGGTGCGGTGGTCGGAGTGCGTTGAGGAGTCGGAAGTCACGGGATCCAGGCTACCCATCTCCCACGGGGGCCTCGTAGCCACCGCGCCCCCCATCGCCGAACGTCCCCCCGCTTTTACTCAGCTAAAGCAGATTTTCGGACGCTGAGCTGCTTTAGCTGAGTAAAAGCGTAGGGATGGGTTGGCGCGGATGCGTCGGACGACGGCCCGCCGCCCCTCCCCGCCTCAGTTCGCCTGCTGCAAGTGGGCCAACGGGGCCCAGCGCATGAAGATCCGGCGCAGCGCCGCGGTGGCCGCCGCCAGATCCCCTTCGCGCAGCAGTTCCACGGCGTCCGCCATGTCCCGGGGGCTCTCGTCCGGCTGGAGCCGATCCGCGATGGACCCGTAGTCCAGGCTCACCACGGAGGCAGCGCTGAACGCGCCCAGCCACCGCCCCAGGCGGGTGAGGTCCTGCGCGAACGCCGCAGCCTGGCGCGCCTCGTCCGGGAGGTCGTGCTCGTCAGCGCCCCCCGAGGCTTGCTGAGCGGCGTCCTCCACGGTCTGGGCGGCCTGGATCACCCGGCGCGCGGCGGTGTCCGCGGGGGCGATGAGTCGGTGCACCTCGTGCCCGGAGTGGTAGGAGGTCACGTGGTCCTCTGGGGCGAAGGCCGCGAACCACGCGAGCGGGACCACGTACGCGGACTCACGGGTGTACACGGGGTCGAACGTCTCGCGGGACGTGGCCTTCGCAGCGTCGCTGACCTGCTTCTCCGGAACGAGTAGCGGCAGCAACTGGGCGCTGTCGTCGTTCTCCGCGGCCGTGAACAGGCGAAGGGATCGACGCAGCCGTTGCGTGGGGTGGAAGACCGGGAAGTCGCCGGTGGGTCCGGGCAGGCGTCGCGAACCGGCGGGTGCGGTGGAGAACGGCATGGTCCACAGCGGCTCGCGGGCGGGCGGGAGCAACGGCTGGGAGGTGTCGGACAGTCGGGCCAGTTGCTCCGAAAGTTCGTGCACGCCCGCGGTAAAGGGGTCCAGGGCGCGGGGGATGCCGGGTGCGTAGGCGGCGTCGAGATCCTGCTGGGGCACGTAGATCCGCAGCGCGAAGCGCATGGGCGGGCCCGTGATGCTGCGGTAGGCGCTGCCCACGTTGATCAGAGGCATGGCTCAGTCGATCTCGATGACGACCGGGGCGTGGTCGGACGCGCCCTTGCCCTTGCGCTCCTCGCGATCGATCCACGCGTCCTGCACACGGGCCGCGAGCGCGGGGGAGCACAGCTGGAAGTCGATGCGCATGCCTTCCTTCTTGGGGAAGCGCAGCTGCGTGTAGTCCCAGTACGTGTACACGCCCGGCCCGGGGTGGCGCTCGCGGACCACGTCCTGGAACCCGGCGTCCTCGATGAACGCGTTGAAGGCCGCGCGCTCGGGTTCGCTCACATGGGTGTACCCGCCATCGCGGAAGAGCTGGATGTCCCACACGTCCTCGTCACGCGGGGCCACGTTCCAGTCACCCACAAGTGCGATCTGGGCCTGCGGGTCCTCCTGCAGCCACTGTTCGGCGTGGCCCTCCAGGACGCGCAGCCACTCGAGCTTGTACGGCATGTGGGGGTCCTCCAGGCCGCGACCGTTGGGCACGTAGAGGGACCAGATCCGCACGCCGTCGCACGTGGCGGCGATCGCGCGCGCCTCCTGGGCGGGTTCCTGGCCGGGTTTGCCGAACGTGGGCTGACCGGGGAACGTGCGCTCCACGTCCTTGAGCCCCACGCGGGACGCGATGGCGACGCCGTTCCACTGATTCACGCCGAAATGCGCCACTTCGTAGCCCGCGAACTCGAACAGCTCCCATGGGAAGTTCTCGTCCTTGGCCTTGGTCTCCTGGATGGCCAGGACATCCACGTCCGAGCGGTCGAGCCACGCCTCGATGCGGTCGGCGCGGGCGCGGATGGAGTTCACGTTCCACGTGGCGATTCTCATGGGGTCCACCGTAGCGAGCCGCGGCCCACGCTGGGAAACCGCGGGCGGACGACGGACCGGGTTCTCGTACGAGGGACCGAGCGGATCGGTTCCGACGGTGTTGTCGCAGGCCTGCGGGGCAGCGGACTCCACGGCTTCGCCGGCCTGGTCCTGCGCCTCGTTCGCGTCCTGGCTGGCCTCGCTCGCGGTGACGTCCGGGGCCACGGATGCGGCGGCGCCCGGGTTCTGTGTGGCGGCGTCGCCCACGAGGTCGTCCTTCCACGAGGGCTTATGGGACGGGGTGGATTACCATTCGGCGGATTCCCGCCGCGTAACACCTCAGTGCCCCTGGTCGCGGGACGGGCGGTGTGAATTCCCAGGGCCGGTCCGGTCATGATCCGGGACGCGCCATGTGACGCCGCAGTAGTGTGAGGTCATGGACGCAAGGCGGGCGCTAGCCGAGATCAGAGAACGCCGTATCCTCCTGAAAGCGGCCGGTGCGGGTGCTGGTGCCCTGCTGGGGGCGCAGGCCGTGGTGATCGCCTCGCTCGCCGGGCTCGACTGGTGGAAGCATCACGGGCGTCAGCAGCGTGACGCCCCGCACCCCGGGACGTTCAACGCGCACGTGCAGGACTCGGACATCACCATCTACACGTCGGGTGAGGCGGTGTACCAGGACATGCTCGATGCCATCGACAACGCCCAGCACTCCATCCACATGGAGACGTTCATCTGGAAGAACGACGAGACGGGTCAGCGCTTCCTGGACGCGTTCAACCGGGCCGCGGATCGGGGCGTGGAGGTGTTCATCATCTACGACGGGTTCGCGAACCTCGTGATCCCGTCCTCCTTCTACGACTTCTCGGACCGGGTCCACGTGTACCGGATGCCGGTGGTGCGCCGCCCGTTCTGGAAGGGGCCCCTGCGGTTCTCGGGCTTCAACCATTCCAAGATCCTGGTGGTGGACGACAACATCGGTTTCGTGGGGGGCTACAACTTCGGTTCTCTCTATTCCCGGCAGTGGCGGGACACGCATATCCGGGAGATCGGGCCTGCGGTATGGGGGTTACGCAGCTCCATCGCGAGCGTGTGGAACGAGGACCGGGACCCGGAACACGCCATCGACTGGGTGGCGCCCAAGAATTGGGACCCGGAGGTGCGGGTCTCCGCGAACCTGCCCATCCAGCTCGTGTACCCCATCCGCGAGATGTACATGAACGCGATCAACAGGGCGCAGCACCACATCTGGGTGAACACGCCCTACTTCATCCCCGACCAGCAGATCCTGGACTGCCTCCTGGACGCGGCAGCTCGCGGGGTGGATGTGCGGATCATGGTCCCCAAGGACTCCAACCACATCCTGGCGGACTGGGTGTCCCGCGGGTTCTACGGCCAGTTGTTGGAGGGTGGGGTCACCATCTTGCTGTACGCCGCCTGCATGATCCACGCCAAGACCGCCACGATCGACGGCGAGTGGTCCACCGTGGGCACCGCCAACATCGACCGGCTCTCCCTCTCGTTCAACTACGAGACCAACGTGGAGATCGTGGACTCGGATTTCGCGGCCGAGATGGAGAAGGTCTTCCTCGCCGACAGCGAGCACTGTGAGGAGCTGTCCTCGCCCCAATGGCGCGATCGCCACCCCATGGCCCGGGTCGCCGAGACGATCCTGGTACCGCTGCGCCCGTTCCTCTGACCGGACCCTCCCGATCGGCGACCACGCCGCTGACGCCACCGACGATGCCGCCCCGCCCACCGTGCGGGGCGGCGTCGTCGTCCTGTGGCGGGGTTGCGCAGCGGGGCCTCAACCCCGCGTGAGGTGACCCCTCAGCGTGGTGGCGGTGTACGCGGTGCGGAACAGGCCGCGGCGCTGGAGTTCGGGGACCACGAGGTCCACGAAGTCGTCCAGGGAGTCCGGCTGGACGGGCGGCATGAGGTTGAAGCCGTCCGCGCCGGCGTTGTCGAACCATTCCTGCATGCGATCCGCGATGGACTCCGGGGTGCCCACCATCGTGCAGTGACCCCCGCCGGCGGCGAGGCGGCCGAGCAATTGGCGGACCGTGGGGCGCTCGGCCTCGATGATCCGCAGGATGGTGCCGTAGCGGCCCTGCGGACCGGTGAACTCCTCCAGGGGCGGCAGCGTGGGCACGGGCGCATCTAGGTCCCACTGCGCGCAGTCCTGCTCCACGAACGTGGAGAGCTGTGCGAGCGACTGCTCCACAGGGAGCAAACGGTCCACGCGGGCCTGCTTCTCGAGGGCCTCTTCGTGCGTGCGGCCCACGTACGTGACCAGACCGGGCATCACGATCACGGAACCGGGATCACGCCCGGCGCGGGCCACTTCGGCCTTCACCGCCGCGTAGTACTCCTGCGCGGCGGGCAGGTCGTAGGCCACGGCGTAGATCCCCTCTGCAAAGTCGGCCGCGAGTGCCTTGCCGGGCCCGGAGGCACCCGCTTGGAAGAGGACCGGTTCCCCCTGCGGGGAGCGCGGGACCGTGAGGGGTCCATCCACCAGGAAGTGGCGGCCCTCGTGGTGCAGGCGGTGCAGCTTGGAGGGCTCAGCCCACCGGCCCTCCGGGTCTGCGGTGACGGCGTCCTCGTCCCAGCTGGCCCACAGGGCGCGGGCCACCTCCACGAACTCGCGGGCGCGCTCGTAGCGCTCATCCTTGGTCGGCATGGCCCGGTAGCCGTGGTTGCGGGCCTCGGAGTCCCACATGGAGGTCACCACGTTCCACCCCGCTCGCCCGCCCGAGATGTGGTCCAAGGACGCGAGCATCCTGGCCGCGTGGAACGGGGTGAAGAACGTGGTGGACACCGTGCACACCAGGCCGACGCGCTCGGTGGCCCGCGCCATCGCGGACAGCGCTGTCAGGGGTTCCAGGCTCCAGCGGGGCCCGCCGGAGACGTCACCCACGCTGTGCCCGTCCGCGAAGAACACCGCGTCGAACAGACCGCGTTCGGCAGTCCGGGCGAGCTCCTCGTAGTAGGCGATGTCCGTGAGGCGGTGCACCGGGGAGCCCGGTGCGCGCCACGCGGCCTGGTGGTGGCCGGCCCCGTAGAGGAAGGCGTTGAGGTGCAGCGTCCGGGCGGGTGTCCCGGGCGGCTGGTTCACCTGGGTGGGACGGGTGGACGCCGCAGGGGCGGCGGACGGGGTCCGCGCGGTGTCGTGCGGGGCGGCCATGTCAGTCCATCACCAGTCCACCGTCGACCACGAGGTTCTGCCCGGTGACGCCGCGGGACCAGTCGGAGGCGAAGAAGAGGGCGGTGTCCGCGAACTCCTCCGGGGTGGTGACCCGACCCAAGGGCGTACCGGCGGCAATGGCGTCGAAGACTTCGGCCGGGGTAGCGGCACTCGCGTCCGTGGTGCGTAGCAGGCCACCGGAGATCATGTTCACGGTGATGCCCAGGGCCCCCAGGTCCTTGGCCGCCGTGCGGGTGAGGGAGAGAAGGGCGGCCTTGGCTGCGGTGTAGTCGTGGTAGGGGACCACGGGGTTCTGGAAGAGATTGGTGCCGATGTTGATGATGCGCCCGTGTCCGGACCGGCGCATCCCCGGGACGACCGCCTGGATCACGTTGAGTCCGCCCACGACCGCGCCGGTAAACTGCTGGGAAAGATCCTCGGCGGCGAGGTTTTCGAGCGAGGGGCGGGCGTCCCCGTTGAAGCTGAAGTCCACCAGCGCGTTGTTCACGGCCACCGTGATGGGCGCACCGAAATGGTCCTGGGCGAGTGCCACCATCTGCTGCACCTGCCCGGCATCGGTCACGTCCGCCCGAACGGCAATGACCTTGTCCTCACCGAGTTCGCGCACCAGTGAGCGGGCCCGCTCCTCGCTGGAGTGGTAGTTCACGACCACCCGGGCGCCTTCGCGGGCGAAGGCTCGGCTGAGGTGTTCACCCAGACCCCGGGCTCCCCCGGTGATCAGGACGATGGTGGTGTCGATCCGCATGCTCACTCCTGTGGCTCACGGCGAAGAACGCGGTGCGCCACCCGTGCGGTGCCACCGTGACATCCCTTCGCCAGTACTAACTGGACAGGTTCGACGGGTGTCATCTCAGCCATTGCATCCAGGGCTCCCCGGCCCGGTGGGTCGTGGGAACGTGCAGCGGCACCCCGTGTCACTGGGCCCAGTCTAAGCACAGGGGGGCCGGACCGGGGTCGCGCACGGCGCAGGCCGTCGGAGGGCATGGCCAATGCGGTTGTCCAGCGCAGTCAGGCCAGGGTCGTCCCCTTGGACATCGCGCGGACGGGGAGGATCAGCCCTCCCGCCACCACTCGTCCGCCGGGGTCACCGGGACCGTGCGCTTGTGGCGGGTGCGCAGGAACGTGCTTTCGATCTTGCGGGCCACCTCCTCGGGGACGTCCTTGCCCTCGAGGAAGTCGTCGATGTCGTCGTAGCGCAGGCCCAGCTCGTCCTCGTCCGTGCGCCCGGGGTTCTCGTCCAGGAGGTCCGCGGTGGGGACCTTGCCCACGAGTTGCTCGGAGGCCCCCAGGTACGCGAGCACCTGGCGGTTCTGCCGTTTGTTCAGCCCGCCCAGGGGCAGGACGTCCGCGCCGCCGTCGCCGAACTTGGTGAAGAACCCGGTGACCGATTCCGCCGCGTGATCCGTGCCGATCACCAGCAGGTTGTGGTCCCCGCCCACCGCGTACTGCGCCGTCATACGCACGCGGGCCTTGGTGTTACCGCGGGTGAAATCGGTGAGCTGCTCACCGGTCGCGGCACCGTAGGCGGACTCGAAACCGCGGACGGCCGGCGCGACGTCGTACGTGATGACCCGGTCCGGCTGAATGAATTCGAGCGCCGCCTGGGCGTCGGCCTCGTCGTGCTGGATCCCGTGAGGCAGCCGCATGGCCACGAACTCCGCCTCGATCTCGTCCTCGCGCAGTTTCTCGACCGCGAGCTGAGCCAGGCGCCCGGCCAAGGTGGAGTCCAAGCCGCCGCTGATCCCCAGGACGAATCCCGCGGTGTGCGTGGCCTTGAGGTAGTCGCTCAGGAAGTCGACGCGGCGTTGGGCCTCCCGCTCCGGATCGATCTGCGGAGAGACGCCGAGCTCGGCAACGATCTGTGCTTGCAATTCACGCATGCGTCCATGCTAGTGGCCGGTTCCCGCGGGGACAGGGGCCTACCGCCAGCCCGTCCCGTGGCCCGGAGGACGGAGGCCGGCGCTGGGCCCCGGTGCTGGACCCCCACGCTCGGACACGCCCCCGAGGGACCTATGAGATGCTGATCACATGAACGAGAACTCCTACGAGACCATTGAAATCCGCCGCGAGGGACGCGTGGGTGTCATCACCCTGAACCGTCCCAAGGCACTGAACGCGCTGAACGAACAGACCATGCGGGACGTGGTGGCCGCCGCGACCGAGCTGGACCGTGACTCGGGGATCGGCGCGCTGATCCTCGCAGGGTCGGAGAAGGCCTTCGCGGCCGGTGCTGACATCAAGGAGATGTCCGGCAAGTCCGCGTCCGATATGTACCACGAGGACTTCTTCGCGGGGTGGGACGCTTTCGCCCGGCTGCGCACCCCCAAGATCGCCGCGGTGGCCGGTTACGCGCTCGGCGGTGGGTGCGAGCTCGCGATGATGTGCGATCTGATCCTCGCCGCGGACACTGCAGTGTTCGGTCAGCCCGAGATCGCCCTGGGTGTGATCCCCGGGATGGGCGGCACCCAGCGCCTCACCCGCGCCGTGGGCAAGGCCAAGGCCATGGACATGATCCTCACCGGACGGCAGATGCGCGCCGAGGAAGCCGAGCGTTCCGGTTTGGTCTCCCGCGTGGTCGCAGCGGACGAGCTCATGGACACCGCCCTGGAGGTCGCCGGAAAGATCGCGGAGATGTCCAAGCCCGCGGCCCAGCACGCGGTCGAGACCGTCAATGCCGCGTACGAGTCCGGGTTGTGGGCCGGCGTCCAGCACGAGCGGCGGGTCTTCCACGGGCTGTTCTCCACCGCGGACCAGAAGGAGGGCATGTCCGCGTTCGCGGAGAAGCGTAAGGCGCGGTTCTCCCACGAATGAGCCCTGTAGGGGACGACGACGCCGCGCGGCCCGGGCCGCGCGGCGTCGTCGCGTGTCAGGTCAACACTACGCAAGTGCGGTTCAAACACGGCCGTGGTTCCGCGGATGCGGATAAACTCCTCCCATGACCCACCTCCGTATCTCCCAGGCCGCGACCTTCGTGGGCGTCAGCGACGACACCGTCCGGCGGTGGATCGAGCAGGGCACGCTCACCGGGCACAAGGATTCCGCGGGGTACGCCGTGGTGGACGGCGCCGAACTCGCGGCATACGCGCGCGACAACGCCGTGAGCCCTCAGGATCCCGCCGGGGTGAACAGTTCGGCGCGCAACCGCCTCGTGGGACTCGTGACCGCGGTGACCTCCGATCCCGTGATGTCCCAGGTGGAGCTGCAGTGCGGCCCGCACCGGATCGTCTCGCTCATGAGCACGGAAGCGGTGCGTGACCTGGGGCTGGAACCGGGGTCCGTGGCCACGGCCGTGGTGAAGTCCACCGCGGTCATCGTCGAGACCGAGGGGCGCAAGTGATGGGGCGCGCGGCGACACGCATGCGCGCCCTGGCTTGCGCGGTGAGCGCGGTGGCGCTCTCCGGGTGCGCGGGAGCGTCGGACGGGGGAGGGAACGCGGCGTCGTCGTCCGATCAGGAGACGACCCTGCGGGTGTCCGCGGCGGCCTCGCTGACCCATTCCTTCGACGAGCTCGCGCGCACGTTCGAGGCGGCGCACCCGGGGGTGAAGGTCAGCATGAACTACGGAGGCTCGTCCGGGCTCGTGCAACAGCTGACCGAGGGCGCCCCCGCGGACGTCTTCGCCTCCGCTGACCAGAAGAACATGAAGAAGCTCACGGACGCGGGCCTGGCCGCGGGGGAGCCGAGCGTGTTCGCGACCAATGTGCTCACCCTCGCGGTACCCAAGGACAACCCCGCGGACATCACCTCCTTCCGGGACGTGGTGGACCGGGACGTCAAGCTGGTCACGTGCGCCCCGGAGGTACCGTGCGGTGCGGCCACGCAGGAGATCGAGAAGGCCAACGGTGTCGCGCTTCACCCCGTGAGCCAGGAGAACGCGGTCACGGACGTGCTCGGCAAGGTGACCTCCGGGCAGGCGGACGCGGGGATCGTGTACGTCACGGATGCCAAGTCCGCGAAGGACAGGGTCACGACCGTCGAGATCCCGCGCACGGATCAGGCGGTCAACAACTACCCCGTGGTCGCCCTCAAGGATTCCGCGGAGCCGGAGCTCGCCCGGCAGTTCGTGGACCTCGTCCAGGGTGACGAGGGCCGGAAGGTCCTGGGGGACGCGGGCTTCGGCGCACCGTGACGCGCGGGTTCGTCACGACCCCCCGGTGGGTCCTGGTCCCGGCGGTGGCGGGGGCGCTGGTCATCCTGTTGCCCTTGCTCGGCATGGTGCTGCGCATCGATTGGGTGCACCTGGGGGAGTTGCTCACGAGCGAGTCCTCGCTCGCCGCGCTGTGGTTGAGCCTTCGCACCGCGGTCGCGTCCACGGCGCTGTGCCTGGTGCTGGGGTGCCCGCTCGCCCTGGTCCTGGCCCGTTCCACCGTGCGCGGCCTCACGCTCCTGCGCTCGCTGGTGCTGCTGCCGCTCGTGCTGCCACCCGTGGTGGGCGGTATCGCGCTGCTGTACACCTTCGGACGCATGGGTTTCCTGGGCGGCCCCCTGTCCTCGGCGGGCGTGGACATCGCGTTCACCACCGCGGCCGTCGTGCTCGCCCAGACGTTCGTAGCCCTGCCGTTCCTGGTGGTCTCCCTGGAGGGCACGCTGCGCACCGCGGGCGTTCGCTACGAACGGGTCGCGGCGGGCCTTGGTGCATCCCCCACGCGCACCCTGTTCCGGGTCACGCTGCCCCTGGTGCTGCCCGCGGTGCTCTCCGGGACCGCGCTGTCCTTCGCGCGCTGCCTCGGCGAGTTCGGCGCCACCCTCACATTCGCGGGCAGCCTGCAGGGCGTGACCCGCACGCTCCCGCTCGAGATCTACCTGCAGCGCGAGACCGATCCCGACGCCGCCGTGGCCCTCTCCCTGCTGCTCGTGCTCGTTGCTCTGCTCGTCGTGGGGGTCAGCGCTCCCTCCCGACGACGCTGCGGCGCCGGCTTCCGCGCCAACCTCACCCGGTGGTTCGCGCCGGGTCCGCAGTGGGGTCCCGATCCGGAGGGATCACAGCCCCGGTCCGGCGGCTCGACGCAGTCCTCGAAGGACAGCCGCACTGCCCATGCGGTCGGTGACCGACCCGCGGCCGGGTCTGGGACGGCGGACGCCGGGGCCGGGCGGAATGGCGCCGTGGTCAGGACCGCAGCCGCATCCGCGGTTGCACCCGGGGGCGCGTCGGGCCTAGGGGGGAGCACGCCCCGCGCAGCGGGGGAGGCGCCCGGACTGATGGTCCGTGTTGAACACGACCGCCGCCGTGTGGCCGCCGAGTTCACGGTGGAACCGGGAACCACCGCGGCCCTGATCGGGCCCAATGGCGCGGGGAAGTCCACCGTGTTCGACGTGTTCGCGGGCCTGCTGGCCCCCGACCACGGTGAGATCCGGGTGGGGGACGAATCCGTGCTGCGCGCCGGTGGGACGGCCCAGGACATGTGGGTCCCGGCGCATCGCAGGGGTGTGGCCCTGATGGCCCAGGAACCGTTGCTGTTCCCCCATCTCAACGTGCTCGACAACGTGGCCTTCGGCCCCCGGGCGAGTGGCGCGGGGAAGGCGATGGCGCGGCGTCGTGCCATGGCGTGGCTGCGCGAGGTGGACGCGCGGGCGTTCGCCCAGCGCATGCCGGACGAGCTGTCCGGCGGGCAGGCCCAGCGCGTGGCGATCGCGCGGGTGCTGGCCGCCGAGCCGCGCGTGATCCTGCTGGACGAGCCCCTGAGCGCCCTGGACGTGACCGCGCGGCCTCGGATGAGGAAGGTGCTCCAGCGGGTGCTCGCCGGGCGCACCGCAATGATCGTGACGCACGACCCGCAGGACGTGGCCGAACTCGCGGACCATGTGGTGCGGCTGGAGCGGGCCGGCAACCGGGATCCGGCACCGCGCACGACCGCCGACTGAGCGCGGCGCGCCTACTTCACCTCGCGCATGAGCACACGCCAGATCCCGATCACCAACGGGACGGACAGCAGGGCGAGACCGAACGCCACGCCCTGGAGCACGGCGATCAGCTGGGTGAGCCACCCGCCCGCGAGCTGTCCCCAGTCCGGATCGGGATTCAGGGACTGGCCGGTCAGCGCGGCGAGGATCAGGAAGGCCCCGAGGGCCATGACCCAGGCGAGAGCCACCGCGATGGTGCCCAGCGCCGCCGCCGAGAGCAGTTTGGCGAGGACCACGCGCAGCCTGCGGGGTTCCTGCGTGAAGGGGATGAGCGCGGTGCGCTGGCTCCACTCATTGCATGCCGTGATGATCCCGAGCACGGGCAGTAGCAGACCCTGGGGGTCGTGGTCACGGCCAGGGCCGCCGACAAGGGTGCGCCGTCGTTGCGTGCGACCCACATGAACAAGCCCAGGGCCAGAGCGGTCAGCACGCCGATGGCGATCAGCAGACCGCGCCCGGCGCGGGTGTCCACCTGCTTGCGCAGCTCGCCGCGCGGCAGGGTCAGGGGCACACGGCGTCGAGGTCCAGCATCTCGCCCACCCGCGCCCTGCCCGCATCCGTGATGGTGGCGGAGAGCTGCAGCACCTCGCGGCCGGTGCGTCCGGGGTGCTGCGCAGCGGCGTCGAGCATCACGCCCACGTGTCGGCTGGGGTTCGGCAGCTCCGCGTAGCGGCGGCCCAGCACGAGCGCCTCACACGAGCTCGCCGGCGTGAGACCGGTGAGCACCGCAGCCACCGAGGCAGGCGTGGTTTGTGGACATGTGCCTCCCACCTGTCCAGGTCGATGGTGACCCCTGGGCCCACCGAATCCTGCACCCTCCCTGCGAGTCGTTCGCCCTCACGGCGGCTGGCCTCCCGCTGCTCTGCCGTTGGCCAGCCCCTCTCGTGGTCGAAGTTCCGAGTCCAGACCAGGACGTCCCTGGTGAGTTTCAGCGGGAGGGGGAAGTCCTCCTGGTCCGGGAGACCGTTCTCTCCCCAGAACGGCCAGCTGAAGGTGTACTCGTTGAACATGCGAACGACGGGTGGTTCTGCCATGGCCGGTGCTCTCGTGTGGACGGACAGCGCGTGGTGGGGACATCTTGCCGGGGCCACGGTGCACGGCAGCGCATGCCTCCCCGCTGAACCGCGCCAGCTCGGGTCGGTAGCATGAGTCGGGCCGGTGACCGTCCGGCGTCAACATCGAGAGAGGACAACCCATGGCCTTCGTCTGCAGCGCCACCTGGACTGCAAAGCCCGGAGAGGAGGACACCGTGCGTGACGCGCTCTCCCACCTCTCCCCGGCCGCTCGCCAGGAGCCCGGGAACCTCTACTACCAGGCGTACCAGAGCCCGGAGGAGCCTGCCGTGTTCCGCATCTTCGAGGTGTACACGGACGAGGATGCGTTCACGGCCCATGTGAGCTCCGAGCACTTCGACCAGTGGGGAACACGCCAGGCGATCCCCGCCCTGGCGGAGCGCGCGCACAAGACCTACGAGACGCTCGACTTCTGACCGCCACACGTGACCAACTACGAGGGGACAACGTCGCCGCGCCCGGATCCTGCCCCGGCTGAACGAGGGCCCGCATGGGCCCTTGTCCTCAGCGAGGTCTTCCAGGCGCCGCTCGTGCTGGCCGCGCTGCTGGTGGTCCTGCCGTGGACCGTGCACAGGAGCCTCGGGGCACTGCTGTGGGGCGTGATGGCGGCGCTGGCGGTCTGCGGGGTCTCACTCGCCACGGTCACGGTGCTGGCGCGCCGGGGTGTGCTCACCGACCACCACGTGAGCGTCAAGGAGCACCGCCGACCCGTGATGCTGGGGACCTTCGCGCTGGTGGCCGTGTTCCTGGCGGTCAACCTCGCGTTCCACGGACCCGTGGAGGTCACCGGACTGCTCATGGCCACGCTCGCGGCGAGCGCAATGGTCGCGCTCGTGAGCCCGTTCTGGAAGATTTCCGTGCACGGGATGATGATGGGCGGCACTGCGGTGATCCTGCCCGTCGCGGTGGGGCCGTGGGGTCTGCTGTTCCTGCCCGTCGCGGTGGCGGTGTGCGTGAGCCGCCGCGTCCTGCGCGCCCATACGTGGGCCCAGTTGTTCGCGGGCTTCGGTTTCGGGATCGTCGTCCTGGGCGGGATCTACGCACTGATCGCCGGTTGACGACGACGCCGCGCGGCCCGGTGCCGTCGCCGCGCCAGGGGTCATCGTGCCGTCGGCCCATGTACGGGCGGCCGGGGCGCCGACCGCTATGCGGGCGACTCGAGTACCTGGTTTGTTGCCCGGACCAACCGGCCCTGACCCGCCGGCTCAGACCAGCGCGGTGAGCAGCGCTGCGGCCACCAACCCGCCGATCACGACCCACCCGGTGACCAGCAGCGTCTGTTTGGTCCCGAAATGCCGGGCGACCATGATGATCGAGGGGATGCTCAGGGCCGGCAGGGTGATGAGCAGGACCCCGGCCACCCCGTAACTTGCGCCCGCCGCGGTGAGCCCCACGATCACCGGGATCTCGCCGCCGGTGGGGATTACCAGGGCCGCCCCGATCAGGCCCACGATGAGCAGCGAGAAGAGCCCGGCGTGGTCCGCGAGACCCGTGAAGTCCGAGAGCCATCCGGCGAACAACCCCACCAGCAGCACCAGGATCACGTACTCCGGGACGATCACCACCAGGTACCGGCCCAGTGCTCGCCCGAACCGGGTGACCAGCTCACCCCAGTGCTGCGGATCGGCGGGGAGGGCCTCGGGGGTCTGCACCGTGACGGTCGAGAACGTGCGGCTCACGAGCACTGCGGCGATCAACACCACCGGGATGCCCACGGCCACGCGCGTGGTCACGAAGGGCCAGGACATGGTCAGCGCCAGGAACACCAGCACCGCCGGGTTGAGCAAGGGGTTTGCGAGCCAGTACGCCATGGTGGCCCCCGCGGGCGCACCGCTGCGGCGCAGTCCGATGGCCACCGGCGCGGTGCAGCACGTGCACATCATGCTGGGCAGTGCCAGCAGCGCCCCGGAGATCCCCTGACCCCACGAGGTCTTGCGGCTGAGCACCCGCAGCAACCAGCGCCGGGGGACCAGGGATTCGAGGGCCGCGGCCACGAGCAGGGCAACGAGAGCGGCCTTCCATACGGCCTTCAGGTAGACCACGGTGAAGTCGATCGCACCCCGCAACGACGGCGCGGACCCCGGTTCGCCCGCGGAGCCGAAGATCGCCGCACCGTTCCACACCCCGGTTTCGGCGAGCGTCTGGATCTTGGCCTCGTAGGGGAGCCACTTGGCCCAGAACAGCCCGCCCACGAGGATCGCCAGGGTGATGCCCAGTCCCACCCAGCCCAGGACGCGGGCGCGTGAGCGGTCGGTGGTCTCCACGGGAGTGACGGTGATGCTCACGGCGGGCCTTTCGCAGCAAGGAGGTTCCAGAGCGCCGTCATCCGGGGACGACGGCGCCCGGCAAGCTTACGTCCGCGCCGGAGCTTCGGAGCACAGGCCCGGGAACGCGCGACCCCGACATCACGCCGTGACGTGGGAGTGACGCACTGGACCCCTCTGTTGCACCCGGCACAGCGTTTTGGAAGGCTGGCTGGTGGATCAACAGTCGTCACATCCAGGAGTTCCCGTGACCCGTGGTCAGGGAATCGTGCCCGCCGCACTGCCCGCCCACGTCGCGGACAACAACGCCTATTCCTGCGGTGTGCTGGACGAAGATACCCTGCACGTGTCCGGGATGGTGGCGTTCGCTGCGATGGGGCGGATCGCCACGTAAGGACGACGACGCCGCTGCGGCGCCATCCTGCCGCGCGGTCTGTCGGGTGCCGCGCGAGGTGAACTGCCCGGACCCCTACTTCCCGCGCAGCGAGGGGAAGTCAGAGTCCGAGAACTCGGTGTGCTCCCCGGTGGTCCCGCCCTCCGGGCCGCCCGGGTGCAGATGGGCTTCCCGGGTGCGCAGTTCCACCCGGCGGATCTTGCCGGAGATGGTCTTGGGCAGGTCGAAGAACTCGAGGCGCCGGATTCGCTTGTACGGCGCGAGGTTCACGCGGCAGTGATGCAGGATGCTCTCCGCGGTCTCGGCGGTGGGCTCGTGACCCGCGGCGAGCACCACGTACGCCTTGGGAACGGCCAGGCGGATGGGATCCGGCGAAGGCACCACTGCCACTTCCACGACCGCGGGGTGCTCGATCACCACGGATTCCAGCTCGAAGGGAGAGAGCCGGTAGTCGGAGGCTTTGAACACGTCGTCCGCGCGGCCCACGTAGGTGAAGACCCCGTTCTCGTCCCGCGAGACCACGTCCCCGGTGTGGTAGACGCCGCCCCGGAACGCCTCATCGGTCTTCGCGGCGTCTCCGTGGTAGCCGGGTGTCAGGCTCACGGGACGCGGGTCCAGACGCAAGCACAGTTCGCCCTCGGTCTCGCTCACCTCACCGGTCGTGGTGTCGATCAGCACGGTCTCGTACCCGGGTAGCGCACGGCCCATGGCCCCGGGTTTCACGGGCATCCCGGGGGTGTTGGCGATCTGCAGTGAGGACTCGGTCTGACCGTACCCGTCACGGATCTCGGTGCCCCACGCGGCCTTGACCCGCGCGATGATCTCCGGATTCAGTGGTTCACCCGCGGACACCGTCTTGCGCGGCGGGTTCTTCAGATGGGTCAGGTCCGACTGGATGAGCATGCGCCACACGGTGGGCGGTGCGCAGAAGGACGTCACGCCCTCGCGGTCCATCTGGTCCATGAGTGCCACGGCGTCGAAGCGCGAGTAGTTGTAGAGGAACACGGTGGCACCCGCGATGAACGGTGCGTAGAAGTTGGACCACGCGTGCTTGCCCCACCCCGGCGACGCCACGTTCAGGTGCACGTCCCCGGGTTCCAGCCCGATCCAGTACATCGTGGACAAATGCCCCACGGGGTACGTGACGTTGGTGTGCTCCACGAGTTTCGGCAGGGACGTGGTCCCGGAGGTGAAGTACAACAGCAGCGGGTCATCCGCGGGCGAGGGCTCGGTCACCTCGAACTCCTCGGGACCCGCGAAGGAGTCCCGGTAGTCGATCACGGGGTGCTCCCCGATCTTCCGCGGGCTCGGTTCTTCACCCTCGCCCGACGACGCCGCAGTCCCGGCTTCCGGCGCTCCCGCAGCGTCGTCGTGCCCAGCGGAGGACGCGAAGACCGACGGTGCGGAACGGGGACGGTGATCGGGCTGATCGGGAACCTCGATGATCGTGAAGTCTCCGGGGACGTCCTCGAACTTCAGGGCATTCGTGTGGGACGTGACCACCCAGGCCGCCCGGCCGCGCTCCACGCGGTCCTGCAGATCGGCGGGCCCGAGCATCACGGTCGTGGGGATCATGGGTGCGCCCAGTTTGGTGCACGCAAGCATGGTTTCCCACAACTCCACCTGGTTGCCGAGCATGAGGATGACCCGGTCACCGCGGCGCACGCCCCGCGAGCGCAACCATCTGGCCAGCTGCGACGAGCGCCGGGACAGCTGCGCGTACGTGCGGCGGGTTTCGGTGCCGTCCTCCTCCACGATCACGAGGGCCTCGCGGTCCGCATCCTCGCCGTTGCCCAGGACGTCGAACCAGTCCAGGGCGAAGTTGAAATACTCGAACCGGGGCCACTCGAACTCGCGGTGTGCGGCGTCCAGGTCGGTGCGTAGGCGCAGCAGCTGGTCCCGTGCGGCGCGGAACCGCTGCGTGACGGAGTGTTCTGAGGCGGTGGTCTCGCTCATGGGATCCTCGCTGCGACGTGTGCGGATCCCCGGCCCGGCGCGCCGGTGGTGCTCGCGCCTCGAACCGGGGGTGGCTGGTTCCTCAAATTTACTGCACCGCACCGGGGCGTCGTCGCTGGTCGCGCGCTGACCGGGGCCTGCCGGCTCATGGGGCCCGTCGACCTGCGCGCACCGGAGCCGTACGATCGGGCGGAGAAGGCGACGAACGGCGTCATCAACAGCGTGCTGGACCGCCCACGAGGCGGGGAACGGAGCGGACATGGACATCAGGGACTCGACGGCGGTCGTCACGGGTGCGGCCTCCGGGCTGGGGGCGGCCACGGCCGCGGAACTCGTGGCGCGTGGGGCGCGCGTGATCGGCCTGGATCTGCCGCAGGTCGTGCACGCCGCCGCGCCGGTCGACGGCGTGCAATACGTGTCCGCGGACGTCACCGACGAGGAGCAGGTGCGGGCCGCCGTGGCCACCGCCGCGGACGTGGCGCCGTTGCGCACCGTGGTCAATTGCGCGGGCATCGGGACCTCCGCGCGCGTGGTGGGCAAGAACGGCGTTCACGACCTCGCATTGTTCGAGCGCGTGGTGCGGATCAACCTGGTGGGCACGTTCACGGTCCTCGCGCTCGCCGCGGAGGTCATGACCGCGCAGGAGCCCGTGGATGAGGCTGGTCAACGCGGCGTCATCATCAACACCGCCTCCGTGGCTGCCTTCGAGGGACAGATCGGCCAGGCCGCGTACGCCGCGTCCAAGGGTGGTGTGCATTCGATGACGATCGCCGCGGCGCGTGACCTCTCCTCCCGCGGGGTGCGCGTGATGACGATCGCCCCCGGGATCGTGGACACCCCCATGCTCGGTCGGGTGAGCGAGGATTTCCGCAGCGCCCTGGCGGAGTCCGTCCCCTTCCCGCACCGCCTGGCCCGCCCGGACGAGTACGCCCAGCTCGCGGGGATGATCGTGGAGCACGACTACCTCAACGGGGAGACCATCCGCATGGACGGCGCCCTGCGCATGGCGCCGCGCTGATCCTCGCTGCCGCGCGCCTGTCCCGTCCCGGCCACGCAGCCACGGGCGACGACACCGCACGGCCCCGCACATGACGATGCCTCGTCACGGTCCACCCGTGACGAGGCATCGTCGTGATGTGGTCAGAGCTCCGTGGCCCCGGCCTGCGCGAAAGCCCCCCGGGAGTCGCCCCGCTGAGGTCGAGACGCCCCCGGGGCGTTCCGCGGATCAGTCGACCGTGAGCACGATCTTGCCCACGGCGTGGCCCTCCTGGCTGGCGGTGAATGCGTCCGGCAGCTGCGCGAGCGGGAAGGTGCGGTCCACGCGGACGGTGAGCTTGCCGTCGTCGGCCAGGCGAGCGAGCTCGGTGAGCTGCTCTGCGTCCGGAGAGACCCACATGTAGCTCCCGCCGTGCTCCTCCACCTCGGGGTCCGCGATGGAGGCGTGCTGGCCGCCGTCCGCGAGCACGGCGACGGAGTCCTCCACCACGCCGCCCACGAAGTCCACGACGATGTCCACACCGTTCGGGGCAAGCTCCTTGACGCGCTCCACGAGACCGTCCCCGTACTCCACGGGCTCCGCGCCGAGCTCACGCACGTAGTCGTGGTTCTTGGTCGATGCGGTGCCGATCACCCGCGCGCCGAACGCCTTGGCGATCTGCACGCCCATGCTCCCCACACCACCGGAGGCCGCGTGGATCAGCACGGTCTTGCCCTCCGCGAGACCCAGTCGGGTAAGCACCTGGTACGCGGTGAGTCCCGCGAGCGGCAGCCCTCCGGCCTGTTCCCAGGAAAGACTCTTCGGCTTGGGGGCGAGTGCGCGCACGGGGACGGAGACGTACTGGGCAAACGTGCCGCCGTGGATCCAGTCCTTGCGGGCGTAGGCGATCACCTCATCGCCCTCGGAGACGCTGGGGGTGTCGAAGCCCTTGCCCACGACGACGCCCGCGACGTCCCAGCCGGGGGTCGCCGGGAACTGGACGGTCATCATGGGATCCAGCCCGCCGGACATGACCTTCCAGTCCACCGGGTTGATGCCCGCGGCCTTCACCTTCACCAGGACCTCACCGGGGCCCACCTTGGGCATGGGCTGGTCGGTGAGCTCCAGTACGGAGGTGTCGCCGTACTGCTGATATGTCTGCGCCTTCATTGTGGTCATGTCTGTCTCAACAGCCCCGGGCGGGGACCTTATTCCATGCCGCAGCAAGGTCTGTCATTCCGGACCGGCCCCTGGGTGCCGGCGGCCACCCTCAACCCCCGCCGCAGCACGTGCGCCATGGCGTCCAGTCCTCCACCGAGGAGATCACGGACCGCGGCTACCTGATGCAGGCCGTCTTCCTGGTCCTGCGGCCGTGGGGCGGCGTCGTCGTGCCTCTACCGGGCGGGTGCAGGAGCGCTGAGGCCAGGGACCAGGGGCGCGCGGCCTGACCCGCTCCGCAGGGTGAGCCGCAGCACCCCCTGGGCGTGGAATGGTGGACCCTGGGAAGAAACGACTTGTCGCCGAGTGGGAGCCCGCGCTCGGGGCCTTCGTCACCTGGCCCGCGGCGTTGCCGGGTGCCCTGTTGCGAGACCTCGCGCTGGACGCACACCTGTGGGTCCTCGTCACGGACGCCGCCTCGGAGATCGACGCCGCCGCGTGGTTCGCGTCCCAGGGCGTCTCCCCGGACCGGGTCACGTTCGTCCATGCGCCGCAGGGCGACGACGCCGTGTGGGTGCGCGACTGGGGCCCGCACCCCGTGATGGACGAGCATGGTCAGCTGTGGTGCGTGGGCCCGCGGTACGTTTACGCCACGCCGTTCACTGCCCACGAGCCGGGCGCGCCCCTGGAGACTGCAGGCCGCGAGCCCCTCGCCGCGCTCGAGTCCGAGCCCGTGGACCAGCGTGCCCAGCCCGCGCTCAGCCGGGCGCTGGGGCTGCCGTTCGAGAAGCTCCCGCACGCCCATGCGGGAGACCGCACTGAACGGCGAGTACACGGCCCACTTGCCGCAGGCCCGGCCTCGGGTGAGATCGAGTACGCGGTCGAGGTGACCTCCGAGGACGGCCGCGTGCAGCGCTGGCCGCGCCCGTCGAAGGCGTGGCTGCGGGCGGCGATAGACTGACCGACCGTGGCCAAGCTCTACTTCCGCTACGGCGCGATGAACTCCGGGAAATCCACGGCGCTGCTCCAGGCCGCCTACAACTACGAGGAGCGCGGGCAGCGCGTGCTGCTCGCCAAACCCCACGTGGACACCAAGGGCGAGGACCAGATCCTCTCCCGGCTGGGTGTCACCCGCACGGTGGACTTCCTGATCCAGCCCGGCGAGAGCGCCATGGGCCTGTTCAAGCGCCACTCCACCGGCGATGACCCGGAGGCCCTGCTCGAGCATGTGGACGCCCAGCCCGTGGCGTGCCTGCTGGTGGACGAGGCGCAGTTCCTGGAGACCGGGCAGGTGGACGACCTGCTACGGATCGCCGTGCTGCTGGACGTGCCCGTGATGGCCTACGGCATCCGCACCGACTTCCGTACCCGTTCCTTCCCCGGCTCCGAGCGGCTCATGGAGCTCGCCCACACCCTGGAGGAGCTCAAGACCATCTGCCGCTGCGGACGCAAGGCCCTGTTCAACACGCGGAGGGTGGGCGACGACTTCGTGTTCGAGGGGGACCAGGTGGCCATCGACGGCGTGGCCGTCACCTACGAGTCCCTGTGCGCGGCGTGCTACCTGCGAGAATCCGGCGGCAGGCTGGGCTGAGGGGTTAGCCCCGACACGTAAACTGCCCGTATGAGCACCGACTTCTCTCCCGTGGACCTGGCCACCGCCCGTGAGCGCCTGCGCGAACTGATCAAGGACCTCGCCGTGGTGCGGGGCAAGGTCACGCTGGCCAGCGGCATCGAAGCGGACTACTACGTGGACCTGCGCCGCGTGACCCTGCACCACGAGGCTTCCCGGTACGTGGGTCAGGTCATGCTCGGTCTGCTGGACGAGGCCGGGATCGCGTTCGACGCCGCCGGTGGGCTCACCATGGGCGCGGACCCGGTGGGCCACGCGATCATGCGCACGGCCGGGGACCAGGGCCGCGCCGTCGACACCTTTGTGGTGCGCAAGGCTCAGAAGTCCTACGGCATGGGGCGTCAGGTGGAGGGCCCCAGCGTGGTGGGCCGGGACGTGGTGGTCGTGGAGGACACCTCCACCACCGGCGGTTCCGCCCTGACCGCCGTGGAGGCGCTGCAGAAGGCGGGCGCGAACGTCGTGGCCGTTGCCGTGATCGTGGACCGCCGCACCGGCGCCAAGGAGCGCATCGAGGAGACCGCGGGCGTCCCGTGCCTGTACGCCTACTCCAAGGACGAGCTCGGGCTTGACTGAGCCGGACGCGTCCGGGTCTCGGCAGGACGACGACGCTGCGCCCCGCGTCGTCGGCGTGGGCCCCTGGCAGGGCGAGTGGCCCGCCGGCGAGCGCTGGGACCCCGAGCTGCTGCGCGAGGGCGACCGCCGCAACGTTGCGGACCAGTACCGCTACTGGCGCATGGACGCGATCATCGCGGACCTGGACTCCAGGCGCCACGCCTTCCACGTGGCGGTGGAGAACTGGGAGCACGACTTCAACATCGGCTCCGTGGTGCGCACCGCCAACGCGTTCTTGGCTCGTGAGGTGCACATCATCGGACGACGCCGCTGGAACCGCCGCGGAGCCATGGTCACGGACCGCTACCAGCACGTGCGCCACCACGCGAGTGTCGCGGAGTTCACGGCCTGGGCACGCGGCGAGGGACTCGCGGTGCTCGCGATCGACAACGTCCCCGGTTCCCAGCTGCTCGAGACGTTCGAGCTGCCCGAACGCTGCGTCCTGGTGTTCGGTCAGGAGGGCCCGGGGGTCTCCGAGGAGCTCGTCGCGGAGGCGGACGCGGTGCTGGCCATCGAGCAGTTCGGCTCCACCCGCTCCATCAACGCCGGAGCGGCCGCCGCCGTGACCATGCATGCATGGATCCGCCGCCACGTGTTCGAGCAGCGTCCTGCGCCCTCGTCCGACGTCACGAAGGGCACGGGAGCGTGAAAAAGGCCGGCCGACCATAGCCAGGAGGCAGAAGTTACCGTAGGGTCATGTGAATTGAATCACATGATGAAAGGTTCGCATGCTCATGGCTGCCTCGACCACTCGACCATCGTCCTTGCGGCGTTCTGCGGGTGCCCTCGCCCTGGGCGTTGGGCTGCTGCTTGCTGGACTGCAGCCCGCGAATGCGCAGAGCGCAGCAGGCTCCGCACCGGATGGCGGTTTCTCCGAGCTGCCGCGTAGCGAGCAGGACCAGAAGCTCCAGGAGCAGGGGCTGACCCGCGATGATCTTGCTCGCGAGGATGCGCTGAAGAAGCTCCGCAGCTCCACGGACACGGACTTCTACAGCACCCCGGCGCAGCTGCCTGCCGCCAACGGGGGCGTGGTGCGTTCGGAGCCGTCCACGTTCTACCTGGACCCCGTCAAGCTCATCAAGCCCAATGCGTCCGCCACGCGCATCATGTACAGGACCACCAACAGCAAGAACCAGGCCGTGGCCACCACGGGCACCGTGCTGCAGTCCAAGGCTGCGTGGCGCAAGCCCGGCCCACGGCCGCTCGTGGTGCTGTCCTCGGGTACCCAGGGTATGGGCGACTCGTGCGCGCCGTCCCGTCAGATGGCCATGGGCACGAACTCCGAAGGCCTCAGCCTGGCCGGCCTGATCAATGCTGGCTACAACGTGGTGGCCCCGGACTACATCGGTCTGGGCACTGACGGCGCCCACACCTACATGAACCGTGTGGACCAGGCTCACGCCGTGCTCGATGCCGTGCGCGGTGCGCAGCAGCTCGGCATGGAGGGAGTGGACGCTAAGACGCCCGTGGCCGCCGTGGGATACTCGCAGGGCGGCGGTGCCACGGCTGCAGCCGCGGAGAGCGCCCCTGAGTACGCCCCGGAGGTGCAGCTCAAGAGTGCCTGGGTGGGTGCGCCGCCCGCGGACCTCACACTCACGGGTCAGCACATCGACTCCTCTCTCTTCTCCGGCCTGTCCTTCTACGTGATGGGGGCGGCCGAGGACTCCGGGGTGGCGGTTCGGGACAGACTCAATGCTGAAGGGCAGAGGCGCTATGACAAGGCCCAGGACAGCTGCCTGGTGGGCACCGTCCTCGCCGACGCCCTGGTGCCGTCCGAGAAGCTCACGGCTGACGGGCGCTCCTTCTCCCAGCTGCTCGGGGACCCCGCTCTGAAGGCGTACCTGGACGAGCAGACCATCGGTGCCGCGGGCCGCCACCCTCGTGTCCCGGTGCGCATCGCCCACACCGTGGCGGACGACGTCGTGCCCTACCAGTCGGGCCGACGGCTCGCCCAGAAATGGTGCGCCTCCGGGGTGAACGTCTCCATGCAGACGCTCGCTACGCCCACCCATGTGGGTGCCTCCCTGGAAGGCATTCCCTCGATGCTCGTCTACCTGGACGCACGGTTCAATGGCATCCCGCAGACCAGCTCATGCTGGCGGCTGTGAGCGCCACGGGGCAACGACCCCCGGGCGCCGCGCACCCACCGAGGAGGTCACCCGTGGGTCCGCACGTGGTCACGGCGGCGTGACCACGGCGCGGCTCTGAGCCGATCGGGCCGCAATTTTGCGGTGCCGTCCCGGGTCACGAGCAGACCCGTCACCTAGACTGGAAACAGGCCTCAGGCCACGGTCCAGCCGTGCATCGGGAACCCAGTAGAAGGAGTGTTTCATGCCCATCGCAACCCCTGACGTTTACTCCGAGATGATCGACCGGGCCAAGGAGAAGGGCTTCGCCTACCCGGCCATCAACGTGACCTCCTCCCAGACCCTCAACGCCGCGATCCGCGGTTTCGCCGAGGCGGGTTCGGACGGCATCATTCAGGCCTCCACCGGTGGTGCGGCGTACTGGTCCGGCTCCTCCGTGAAGGACATGGTCACGGGTTCGCTGGCCATGGCGGCGTTCGCCCGCGAGGTTGCCAAGAACTACGACGTCAACATCGCGCTGCACACCGACCACTGCCCCCAGGACAAGCTCGAGGGCTTCGTGCTGCCGCTGCTGGCCGAGTCGGAGAAGGCCGTGGCCCGCGGTGAGGACCCCATCTTCCAGTCGCACATGTGGGACGGTTCCGCGATCGATCTGGACGAGAACCTCAAGATCGCCCAGGAACTGCTGGAGCGCACCCACAAGGCCAAGATCATCCTCGAGGTGGAGATCGGGGCCGTGGGCGGCGAGGAGGACGGCGTCGTCGGCGAGATCAACGACACGCTCTACACGACCGTCGAGGACGGCATGAAGACCATCGAGGCGCTCGGCGCCGGAGAGAAGGGCCGTTACATCACGGCGCTGACCTTCGGCAACGTGCACGGCGTGTACAAGCCCGGCAACGTGCGCCTGCGCCCCGAACTGCTCAAGCAGATCCAGGACGAGGTGGGTGCCAAGATCGGCAAGGACCGCCCGTTCGACCTCGTGTTCCACGGCGGCTCCGGTTCCACCGCGCAGGAGATCGCGGACGCGGTGTCCTACGGCGTGATCAAGATGAACGTGGACACCGACACCCAGTACGCGTTCACGCGCCCCGTGGCCGGGTTCATGTTCAGCAACTACGACGGCGTCCTCAAGGTCGACGGCGAGGTCGGCAACAAGAAGAAGTACGACCCCCGCGTGTGGGGCGCCGAGGCCGAGACCGGCATGGCCGCCCGCGTGGTGGAGGCGTGCCAGAACCTCGGTTCCGCGGGTACCTCCATCAAGTAGGTTCCCCCTGCTCCTCCGGTGCCCCGTACCCCGTGGTGCGGGGCACCGTCGTGTCTCGGGCCGCAACACTACAGGGCCGCTCACCGGGGTGATGCGAATCACTTGTTACGCTCCCCAAGTATGGGAACGAGCCACTCACCGGAAGAAAGCCCAGACCGCGACCGCCACCACCTGACGGTCAATTCCGAGCCCTCCCGGGCCTACCTCGAACAGCTCGAGCAGGATACGGAACGTCGTAAGAACGAGCTGAAACATCACTTGGCCAGCCACGACGGCGCAGCGAATGAGCTGCATGAGCGTCTTGAATCCTCGATCGAGGGCCAGACCACGGCCCTCGGTCACGTACTGCACGAACTGCATGAGAACCCCGAAACGGCATTCCAGGAACATCGTGCGGTCAAGCTGATCGTCGATCATCTGGCGGACCATGACATTCCCGCGGAGAACCCCGCTTTCGGTCTGGACACCGCCATTCGCGCTGAGGTGACCTCCGAGGACTTCGACCCGGCGTGTCACCGCACCATCGCGATCATGTCGGAGTACGACGCCCTGCCCGGTATCGGCCACGGCTGCGGACACAATGTGATCGCCGTGACCGGCCTGGGTGCGTTCGTGGCACTCGTCGAGCTCATCCGGGGCACACCCTCCGCGTTCTCCGGCCGCGTGGTTTACCTGGGAACGCCCGCAGAGGAGGGTGAAGGTGGCAAAGAGATCATGGCCAGAGCAGGTGCACTGGAGGGTATCGACGCCGCGGTCATGGTGCACTCCTACATCGCGGATCTCGTGGACCAGGTGTGGCTCGGTCGCCGTCAGTGCACGGTGCACTATCGCGGTGCGGCAGCTCACGCGTCGTCGCACCCGTTCATGGGACGCAACGCTCTCGACGCCGCGGTGCTCGCCTACCAGGGGCTGGGCCTGCTGAGACAGCAGACCCCGCCCACCGATCGGATCCATGCCGTACTACCCGAGGGCGGAGAACGCCCCAACATCATCACCGAGGCCGCCACCCTGCAGCTGTACGTCCGTTCCCAGCGCCCTGCGACCCTGAAGGCCTTGTCCCAACGGGTGACCGAGGTTCTCCAGGGTGCCGCGCTGATGGCCGGGGTGGATGTCGAGATCGATTGGGATTCGTCCCCCGCCACCCTTCCCGTGCTGGGCAATTCGCCCCTCTCCGATCGGTGGGTCCTCGCTCAACGGCGCCGCGGGCGCGATCCTTACCCGGCGGGCACGGTGTCCGAGGTGCTGGCCGCGTCCACGGACTTCGGCAACGTCAGCTATCGGATTCCCGGTATTCACCCGTTGATCAGCATCACGGACCAGGACATGGGCCTGCACACCCGGGATTTCGCGGCTGCTGCAGCTACCCCGCAGGCAGAAGCTGCGGGTGTCGACGGCGCGTACGGACTGGCAGCGGTGGCTCTCGACTATCTGGTCGATGATGCACTGGCTCAACACGTCCGTGATGACTTCCACGCCGGCGGGGGCGGCATTGCCGTGGAGAGCTATTTCGACTGAACCGGAGCCGGCGGGCCACGCATCGACATTTTTCGACCACTGACCTCGATGGAGTACACATGACCGCCACCGCGACCAAGAGATCGAATGTGGGAGACAGACTCCTCACCGGTATCGAGCGGGTGGGCAACAAGCTGCCCGAGCCCTTCGCCCTGTTCACCATCCTGTTCCTCATCACGGCGGTCGTGTCCACCGCCATGGCCTGGGGCAACGTGGTCGTACACGTACCGGGGAAGGATGAACCCCTGGCGATCAAGGGTCTGTTCACCGGGGAAGGTCTCGCGTGGTTCACCACGACCCTGGGGGAGAACTACATCGGGTTCCCGCCGTTGGTCACCGTGGCCACCATTCTGCTGGCGATCGGGATCGCGGAGAAGTCCGGGTTTCTGGCCGCCGCCATCCGATTCACGATCGGTGGAGCCCCCCGCTGGTTGCTGCCGTACACCGTGGGTTTCGTGGGCGTGGTGGGTCGATCATGGCCGATTCCGCGTTCGTGGTGATTCCGCCTCTGGCCGCCCTTGCGTTCAAAGCAGCCGGCCGTCACCCGGTGGCAGGTCTGCTCGGCGGCTTCGCGTCGGCCGGTGCTGGTTACTCCACCAATATCTTCCCGACGTCGCTCGATGCCCTGTTCGCGGGCATCACCAACGCCGTGATCCCTACCGTGCCCGCGCTCGCGAATCACGCCACCGAGGCCAACCCGCTGTCCAACTACTACTTCAACATCGTCGCGGCGGTCGTACTCTCCTGCGTGGCGGGGTTCGTCATCGACAAGGTGGTGGAACCGCGAGTCATGCGAGCGGGGGTGTCCAAGGACGAGGTCAACCCGGAGACGGGTCAGCTCATGACCGACACCCGCGCCATGCGCATCGTGGGGGACGAGCAAACCGTTGCGGAGTCCCGGGAACCCCAGGTCGAGGCCGGATTGTCCCCTAGGGAGAAAAAGGCACTTCTGTGGGCATGTGTGACGTTCGTGCTGATCGGTGTCGCACTGACCGTCTTCACACTCTTGCCGAGCTCACCATGGCGCAACGAAGACGGGAACTTCCTCCCCAAATCACCGCTGTTGGCGTCCATCGTCTTCATCATCTTCGTGTTCTTTTCCGTGAGCGGTTACGTCTACGGCCGGATTGCGGGAACCGTTCGGGGATTCAAGGACGTCCCGGTGATGATGGGAGCAGCCCTCAAGGACATGACGTCCTTCCTGGTCCTGGCGTTCATCCTGGGGCAGTTCATCGCGCTGTTCAACTGGTCCGGGATCGGTTCCTGGATCGCGGTCACCGGCGCATCGGGTCTGGAAAACGCAGGTGTCACCGGCTTCCCCGTGATCATCGGGTTCATCATTCTGTGTTCGATCCTGAACCTGTTCATCATTTCGGGATCCTCCATGTGGACTCTGATGGCCGCAGTCTTCGTGCCGATGTTCGGCATTCTGGGATTCGAGCCCGCCTTCATCCAGGCGGCGTTCCGCGTGGGTGACTCGGCGACGCAGGTGATGACCCCTCTCAACCCCTACATGGTCGTGCTGCTCGCCATGCTCCGTAAGTACGAACCCTCTGCCGGGCTGGGGACGGTGATGGCCAGGATGATTCCGTTCGTAGTCCCCTTCTGGGTGGTGTGGGTTCTCATTCTCATGGTCTTCTACTTCCTCGGACTGCCGTTGGGCCCGGGAGTGGGCATCATGATCACGCACTGAACCGCTTCGACGGCGCTCGGCGACGTCGTGCGCGAACGGCGTGGAGCGGCGTCGTGCGCGCTGCGTAGAGTGGCAACGAACCCTTGAACTCGGCGTGGAAAGGAACCCACCGTGGCACTGCTCGGCAAGAATCTGCTGGACGAACCGGCTCCCACCTATCTGGACGAGAACCCCGAGCTGACGGCCCGCCTCGACGCGGGTGACGTGGCCGAGGACCTCGCGGCGGCCTTCCCCAAGGAGCAGTTGCCGTGGGCGATGCTCGCGGAGGAGGCGCTCGCGGACGGCCGCACTCTGGAGGGGTACGCCTACGCCCGGGTGGGCTACCACCGCGGGTTGGACTCGCTGCGCGGCCATGGATGGAAGGGGCACGGCGCGGTGCCGTACTCCCACGAACCCAACCGCGGGTTCCTGCGGGCGCTGGCAGCGTTGGGCCAGGCCGCCGCGCAGATCGGCGAGATGGACGAGGCCGCCCGGATCGAGAAGTTCCTCCACGATTCGGACCCGGAGGCGGCGGAGCAGATCGCTCGCCGCTGACCCCGTCCGGCTGCGACGATGAACCGGTCGCCCGGTCCTGAACGGACCGGGCGACCTGGTCATACTCGCCCCGGCCCCCTGTGCGGGTGCGGGTGACGCGGGGCACAATGGAAGGACAGCCGGGGCCCATCGCCAGACCCGAGCACACCTCCTCGGGTACGCGTGCCCCATGAGAGGAGCGCGCCGTCATGAGAATCTCCGTACCCCGTGAGATCAAACCGGAAGAGGCCCGCGTGGGCCTCACCCCCACCATGGTCACCGCACTGGTCGCCGAAGGCCACGAGGTGTTCGTCGCGGAGCACGCGGGGGAGGGCGCGGGTTTCTCGGACGAGTCCTACCGCGCGGCGGGAGCGCGGATCACGTCCCAGGAGGACGCGTGGGCGCAGGCCGAGCTGCTGGTGAAGGTCAAGGAGCCGATCGCCTCCGAGTACGACTTCCTGCGCCCGGACCTCACGCTGTTCACGTACCTCCACCTGGCTGCGAGCCGTTCGCTGACGAAAGCACTGCTGGACAGGGGCACCACGGGGATCGCCTATGAGACCGTTCGGGTGGGACGCACGCTGCCCCTGTTGCGCCCGATGTCCGAGATCGCGGGCCGCCTGGCGATCGCCAACGCCGCACACCACCTCCAGCACCACGCGGACGGCCCCGGGATCCTCCTGGGTCGGGTGCCCGGCGTTGTTCCGGCCACCGTACTGGTGATCGGCGGTGGCACCGTGGGTGAACACGCGGCCCGCGCAGCGGTGGGGGCCGGCGCGGACGTCACGATCCTCGAGGCCAACGGCGATCGCTTGCGACAATTGGACGCGCTGTTCCCCCACGCCCGGGTCCTGATGAGCGACACCCACCGCCTGGATGAGGAACTGCCGCGCGCGGACGTGGTCGTGGGTTCCGTCCTGGTCCCGGGCGCCTTCGCCCCCAAGCTCGTGCGCCGGGAGCACCTGTCGATCGTGAAGCCCCATGCGCTGCTCGTGGACGTGGCCGTGGACCAGGGCGGGTGCTTCGAGACCACTCGGCCCACCACGTACGACGACCCGGTCTATGCCGTGGACGGCATTCGCCACTACTGCGTGGCGAACCTGCCCGGCGCCGTGCCCGTCACGGCCACCCAGTCGCTCACGCACGCGACGTCCCCGTACGTCATGGCGTTGGCGCGCGGTGTGGACGCCGCCCTGGAGAACGACGCCGCTCTGGCTGCCGGGCTCTCGACCCGTGCCGGGCAACTGCACTCACCGGGCGTGGCCGCGGCCTTCCCCGACCTACCCGCGGCCAGCTGAGAACGCCGACGGCGCGCCCTGGAGCCGGGGCGCGCCGTCGTCCGAGCGACTCGGGATCTGCGCTCGGTCACGCCATCGTCGGCGTGGAGCGGGGTCAGAGCCGGGGTACGACGTCGTCGGCCTCGCCGGTTGAGGAGGTTTCCTCGGGGTGGACGCGTGAACTCGTGAAGACCTTGCACGCGAGCGCGATCAGGCACACCAGGATGAACGTGGCGATGAGCTGGAACCGCACGGCGGTGTCCAGGAGGCCCAGGACGACGATCGCGGCCAACAGGGCCAGGGCGAAGTAGGACAGCCACGGGAAGGCCCACATCTTCAGCGGCGAGGACACCCCGGCGCGGTCGGCGCGCTTGCGCAGGATGATCTGGGAGATCAGCGCCAGGGCCCAGACCACCAGGCACGTGGAGCCAATCACGTTGAGCATGACGTTGAGCACCGTCTCGGGCCACAGGTAGTTGAGCACCACGGCGATGAAGCCGAAGAGCACCGAGATCGTGACGGCGAGGCGGGGAACCCCGCGCGAGGAGGTGGCCGCGAGCCCACGCGGTGCGGATCCCCGGCGCGCGAGGGAGTAGAGCATGCGCGAACTGCCATACACGTTCGCGTTGAGCGCGGACAGCAGCGCCAGGATGATGACGATGTTCATCAGGACGTTCGCACCGGGGATCCCCACCTCCGTGAGGACCGCGACGAACGGGCTGGAGGAGAGGCCCTCATTGTTCCACGGCAGCACCAGCACCATGACGGTCACGGAGCCCACGTAGAAGATCAGGATGCGGATCAGGATGGTGCGGATCGCGCGGGCCACGTTGGTCTGCGGGTCCTCCGTCTCGGCGGCGGCGATAGTCACGAGCTCGGTGCCGCCGAACGCGAAGACGACCACCAGCAGTGCGGCCGCAACCCCCGTGATGCCGTTGGGCATGAACCCGCCGTGCTCCGTGAGGTTGGACAGCCCCGGGCTCGGAGCGGGCAGCACACCGATCAGCAACAGCACACCCACGACCAGGAACGCCACGACCGCGGCGACCTTGAGCAGCGCGAACCAAAACTCCGTCTCACCCAACGTGCCCACGCGCACCAGGTTGATGACCGTGAACACGGCCATGAAGATCAACGCCCACAACCATTGGGGCAGCGAGGGCCACATCTCGGTCACGAGCTGCGCGGCGGCGGTGGCCTCCGCGGCCACGACCACCACGATCTGGGCCCACCACAACCACCCGAGGGCGCGACCGATCGTGGGTCCCATGGCCTTGCCCGCGTAGGTCGAGAACGCGCCGGAGGACGGATCCGCGGCGGCCATCTCGCCCAGCGCGCGCATCACGAGCACGAGCAGCAGACACGCCACGAGGTAGGAAATCAATACGGCGGGCCCGGCGGTCTGGATCGCCGCGCCCGTCCCCACGAACAGGCCGGTGCCGATGGCCGAGCCGAGCGCCATCATCACCAGGTGGCGTGGCTTGAGGTAACTCCCCTGTGGCGGTTGCGACGGCGCGTGCGGCGAGTGCTCGCGGGATCCCCCGTGGATCACGCTGGCCGAACCGCGTGCGCCGGTGGGACCGTCATGGGGTGGGCGGGGTGCAGTCATGGGAGAGAACATTACCCGTCCGCACGGGCACCGGTGGTGGCCGTCCGTCATCCTGCGCGCGGCAGACGGGACCGGATGGGGCTACTCTGGGGCTGCCGCGGCCGATGTGTTCGGCGCGGTGATTCGCCGAGCCGACAACGGCCCCGCCGATGGGGACACCGTGCAACCCCTAAATCCTGGGATCGACCTGTGGGTACCCTGCATCCATGCGCAATCTTCTGAAGGACCATCGACGGGTCCCTCCCGCTCGCAAGCCCCCGATCTACCTGATCTCGTGGGCGGGCTACCCGAATTTCGGGGACGAGCTGATTGCGGCCACCTGGGTCAACTACCTGGCCAAGGTGGCACCCACCACGGACGTGTGGCTGGACGTCCGCGAACCGGGGACCGTCACCGCCCTGCTGCGCGGCATCCATCCACGACTGCATGTGGTCAATACGGTCTTCCGCGCTCTGCACGACGTGGAACACGGCTCGGGGCGCTCGATGCGCAGCCTGATCGAGGATCTGGGGTCCCCGAAGTACGACGCGGGATTGCTCGCCCTGCGCGAAGCGAGCACCGTGCACCTGCTGGGCGGCGGGGTGCTGCACCGGGACTGGGCCGCGAACCTGCACATCGTCGAGGCGATGCGCGCGGTCCGGGAGGTCTCGGGAGCGCGGTTGTTCGCCACGGGTCAGGGGCTGATGCCCTTCGCGGGGGACCCGCTCACGGACCTGGACCACCTCAGCGTGCGAGACCGCCCCAGCGCCCAGGCCGCCGGAGTGCCCATGGGGTTCGACGACGCTTTCCTCCTCGCGGAGGACGCCCGCCACGCACGGGCCCTCGGGCTCCTGGCCGGGCACAAGGGGGATGGGTCGTCCGCTCGCACCGAAGGTACGGACGCCCCGAGCGAGGTGGTGGTGTGCGTGCAGTCGGACACCCTGGCGGAGGGGTCCTTCGAACGGATGCTGGACTTCGCCGGGGCGCAAGTGCGGCGGTGGGACCTACCCCGGGAATCCGTGCGCTACCTCGAGGCCATCCCCGGGGACGATCATGAGGGCTTCGACCGGCTGCGGGATCTCGTGGCCCCGGACGGGTTCATCCCGTTCCAGGCCGCATGGGACGGGGATTTCACGTTCGGGCCGCACCAGGTGTGGCTGACCACCCGTTTCCACCACCACCTGGTCGCGGCGCTGCACGGGGCCAGGGGTGTCGCGCTCAGCGGCAAACCCGGGTACTACGACGTCAAGCACCAGTCCGTGATCGAGGTCGGCTCCAACTGGTCGCTGGTCCATGCCGGGCAGACCTCGGAGCCTGTGGCCCTGGAAGAACTGACGGCGCCCGCGGGCTTCGCCGAGGCGGTGCGTGCCAAGCGGGACGAGGCGAAGCAGCTCTACGGCCGGTAGGGCAAAAGGCCTGACCCGGACACGGCGAGGGCCCCGTGACACCCACACTGTGGCTGCCACGGGGCCCTCGCCGTTGCGGAGGATCAACCGATGTGGTGAACCCCGCTGGGAGCGACTACTTCTGCTGGTCGTAGCGGAAGAGGAACGCCGCCATCTGATCGCGCCTCACGGGCTCGTAGGGGCGGAAGGTCCCGTCCGACCAACCACGGGCGATGTTCTGCCCGTTCATCCAGGCGATCTCCTTGTAGAAGACGCGGTTGGTGGGCACGTCCTTGAAGGGGGAGGCCTTCGGAGCGGTGTACGCCGGGGATCCCGCCATCCGGTAAAAGAACGCGGCCATCTGGTCGCGGTTGATCTGCTGGGTGGGGCGGAAGGTCCCGTCCGGCCACCCCTTGGTGATGCCCTGCTCGCTCATCCAGGCGATCTCCTTGTAGAAGACGTGGCTGGTGGGCACGTCCTTGAAGGGGGACTTGGTGGGAGGGGTGTACTGGGGCGAGCCGGCCATCCGGTAGAGGAACGCGGCCATCTGGTCACGGTTCACGGCCTGGGCGGGGCGGAACGTCCCGTCCGGCCAACCGCGGGTGATGCCCTTGTTGGCCAGCCAGGAGATCTCCGAGTAGAACACGTGGTTCTTGGGAACGTCCTTGAACATCGGGTTCTGGGTCTCGGGGGCCTTCGCCGCGGACTGGAAGGTCTTGACCTCGGCCTTGGCGCCGTCCTGACCCGCGCGGATACCGGAGAGGTCCCCGGCGGCGTTGTGCAGGTGCAGGAACAGGGCCTCGCCCTTGGCGCTCTCCGAACCGCGGTGCGCGGTCAGCTTCTTACCGGGCAGGTCGGTGAACAGCGACGTGTTGATCTGTTCCCCGCGGAAGGAGATCTTCGGGGTGACCGGGCTGTACTCGATCACGCCCGTGCGGTCCACGGGGCCGTCGATGCTCCCGGAAAAGGTGGTCACCTGGTAGGTCAGCTTGGTGTCGGTCTTGGTGGGATCGATACCCAGCTTCGCGGCGCTGACCGGCATCACCATGGCGTTGGTGTCGAACGTGTTGGTGTCCACGTCACCCCAGGAACCGTTCAGCGGCTGGCTGTCGATCACCGTGAGCTCACCGTTGACGTAGCCGTACAGGTTCACCACCGGGTAGTCCAGACCATCCGTCCGGCCCAGGGCCGCGATGTAGTCGGGGCGACCATTGCCGGTGGTGTCTATCGCGATCTCCGTGGAGACGTCCGGCTTGATCGTGCTCGCGTTGCCCCAGCTGGAGACACCGAAGTTGATCATGCCGTCCTTGCTCACGTCCTTCTTCTCGGCCTTCAGCTGCGGGAGGTTCGAGGAAGCGCCCACGTACTGCAGATCGGCGAACTGGGAGTTGCCGCCGGCCAGCTTGGTGGAATCCAGGCGGCCCGACTTGGCGCCCAGCTCGAAGGCCCCCAGGGCCGACTGCCAGCCGCCCTGGTCCAGGCCGGTGCCGGCGAGGGCGACGGCGCTCGTGCCGTTCTTGTCCCACCGGTCCAGCGTGGCGTTGTCCACCCGCATGTCGGCCGCCGGCTTCGGGGCGATCGACATGGGGACGCGCAGGTCCTGGCCGTTCTCCGTCAGGACCAGGCGGCCGGATTCGGAGGCCAGGAACTGACGGGCGAAGCCCAGCTGGGTCACGGCCTCGGAGGGGTCGTGGGTCTTGGCCAGCTGCGCGCGATCCACGGTGGCGGTCACCTTGACGGTGGCCTTGCCGCCCTTGGCCACACTGACCGAGCCCGGCGTGGAGAAGCTCACGCCCGGGACGTCGGTGGAAGCGTCGAAGCGCACCTGGTACGTGTGCGCCGCGCCGCTGGTGTTGTCCACGACCAGCTCACGGGAGAAGGTCTCCTTGCCGTTCTTGATCTCGGTGACCCCGAAGGTCGAGGAGATCAGGGCCGGATTGGCCTTGTCGTAGACCAGCACGTCCTGGTTCACGGCGCGCAGTGCGTCCACACGACCCGAACCCACGCGGTCCACCGCGGAGGTGGCCCCGTTCGCGGCGTGCACGTCGTGCACGGCCGAGTTCATGATGGCGGCCTTGATCATCTGGGGGTTGTAGTTCTGGTGCTTCTGCTGCACCAGGGCGGCGATCCCGGCCACGTGCGGGGTGGCCATGGAGGTGCCGGTCTTGACCGACACGCCGTTGCCCGCGGCCACACCGGCGGAACCGATGTTGGTGCCGGGTGCGGCGACGTCGGGCTTGATGACCCCGTTGCTGCCGTGCTGACCGCGGGAGGTCGAATCGTTGACCTGGTCCTTCTGGCCGGTCTGCGCCCTGGCGGCACCGATCCACTCCGGGGCTAGCTTGACCCGGGCCCCGCCGGCCTGGGCGGCCGGCTTGATCTTGGCGACGGATTCCTTGCTCATCAGCAGACCCGGGACGCCGGCGTTGCCCGCGATGCTCGTGGGATCCACCGAGTAGTCGGACTCCAGGACCACGCCCTTGCCGCCGGCGGCCTGGACGTTGTCGAAGCGGACCTTCGAGCCGCACGGGAAGCCGGCCTTGTCCTCCCAGTCGAGCATGACCCACTTGCCGCCGAAGTTCTGCGAGAAGGGAGTGCAGCCGAAACGGTTGTCCTGCGGGCCGACCACGACGTCGCCCTGGAGCTGTTCGGGCTTGGCATCGCTGTAGTTGAAGCTCCCGCTGTAGGAGCCGGTCAGTTCACCCTGGGCGCTGTCAGGCGAGAGGCCCTCGGCCTTGTCCTGCGCGGCGGTGCTGCCCTGGGAGTTGGCCACGGTCAATGCGGAACGCGCGCTGCCCGGGGAGCCGGAGATCTCGTGGGCGTCCCCGGCGTTGCCCGCGGCGATGACCGAGAGGATGCCCTGGCGGGACAGCGCGTCGATCAAGTCGTTCTGGGGGTCGTCGGCTGGGCCGAAGTCGGACCCGAGGGACATGTTGATGATGTCCGCCTTGTCCGAGAAGTCCCCGTCCATGTTGGGGTCCAGGGAACGGTCCAGGGCGTCGAGGACCAGGTTGGTGGAACCCTCACAGCCGAAGACGCGCAGCCCGATCAGTTGCGCCTCGGGTGCGGTGCCCGGGCCGATCCGCATCTTGCCGACCTGCTCCTGTGTCAGCTTGGTGAAATCGCCCTTGTAGGTCTTGCCGTCCGCGCCCACGCCGTAGCCCGCGGTAGTGCCCGCCACGTGCGTTCCGTGGCCGCCGGCCTCGCAGTCCAGCGGGTTGTTGTCCGGCTTCGGGACGCTGGTGGGAACCTGGGCGTCGTAGGCATCGCCCGCGAGGTCGTACCCGCCGAGGAACTTCTTGGAGTCGTACAGACCCGAGTCCTTGCCCGGCAGGTCGTTCGAGGCCTTGGCCTTCTTGTAGGCGTCGATGGTGCCCGGACCACCGAAGTCCGCGTGGGTGTAGTCGATGCCCGAGTCGATGATGGCGACCCTGACGCCCTTACCGGTCTGGCCGGTCTGGGTCCAGGCGTTGAGGGTGTTGGTGTCCAGCACGGAACCCGCGTTGTTGCGGTAGGCGGGGACGATCTTGGAGATCTTGACCACGTCGGAGCGCTTGCTCAGCTCACGCAACTGCGCGGCATCCCCCTTGAGGGCGACACCGCGAAGGGCGTTGGATGTGGTGTACAGCAGGTCGGACCCGGAGGCGGAGGCCAGGGCGGAACCCATGCTCTCCACCGACTGGCGGATGGCCCGCACCCGCGCGGCGGCCTGGACCGGGTCCTGGCTCCCGGAGCGCACGCCCTCGGGTTGCGTGGCCTCGAAGGCACTCGGTCCCTGCAGCTGCACGAAGACCGCCACCTGGCCCTCGGCATCCTTGAGATCCGAGCCGATCAGCCGGTCGGGGTTCTGGGTGTTGTGATCGTCCGTCTTGGGCGCCGGGGTGATGTCGACGGCGCTCGCCGGCAGCGCCGTGCCCAGGGCCAGTGCCAGGCCCAGGGCGGTCGTGAGGCAGGCCTTGACGGCTCTGCCACGACCAGCCCTTGTCTCGTGGTTCATGTCTCGTCCTTTGACATTCGGGGGATGTCGTGAGGTGCATCGCAATGACCCAAGCCTGCGTGCGACCTGCCGAAAAGTAAAGGTTTCATCAGAATATTCTGTGCTCTCACCAGTCGCGATGTCCGTGGCGTGTCGGACGCCGGATTCGCGCCGTGACCGGGGTAGACGGACGAGGGCGGCGGTGGTGGGCGTCACCGTTAGAATTGGTTGGTACGTGCCCCGCGCGTACTCCTCAACCGTTGTCGTGCCGAATGGGTGCAAGCCCGGGCAGGAGTAGCCAGCTATGCCAGCAATCGTGATCGTCGGAGCCCAGTGGGGCGATGAGGGCAAGGGCAAGGCCACGGATCTCCTGGGTGGCCGGGTGGACTACGTGGTCAAGCCCAACGGCGGCAACAACGCCGGGCACACCGTGGTGGTGGGCGGTGAGAAGTTCGAGCTCAAGCTCCTTCCCGCGGGTATCCTCAGCCCCAACGCCACCTCTGTGATCGGCAACGGCGTGGTGATCAACCCCCAGGCCCTGTTCGAGGAGATCGATGGCCTCGAGGCCCGCGGCGCGGACACGTCCCACCTGCGGATCTCCGCCAACGCGCACCTCGTGGCCCCGTACCACCAGACGCTGGACCAGGTCACCGAGCGATTCCTGGGCAAGCGCGCGATCGGTACCACGGGTCGCGGGATCGGTCCCACGTACATGGACAAGGTGGGCCGCCTGGGCATCCGCGTGCAGGACGTGCTGGACGAGTCCATCCTGCGGCAGAAGATCGAGGGCGCGCTGCGCCAGAAGAACGAGCTGCTCGTCAAGCTCTACAACCGCCGCGCGTTCGAGGTGGATGAGATCGCGGAGTACTTCCTGGGCTTCGCCGAGCGCCTCGCGCCCATGATCGTGGACTCCACGCGAGTGCTCAACGAGGCCCTGGACCGCGACGAAGTGGTGCTCATGGAGGGCGGCCAGGCCACCTTCCTGGACGTGGACCACGGCACCTACCCGTTCGTGACGTCGTCGAACCCCACCGCGGGCGGCGCGTCCGTGGGCTCGGGTGTGGGCCCCACGCGCATCACCCGGGTGATCGGCATCCAGAAGGCGTACACCACGCGCGTGGGCGCCGGTCCGTTCCCCACCGAGCTCTTCGACGAGATGGGTGAGCAGCTGCGCAAGACCGGCGGCGAGTTCGGCGTCAACACGGGCCGGCCGCGCCGCACCGGCTGGTACGACGCCGTCATGGCCCGCCAGGCCGCGCGGATCAACGGCTTCACGGACTTGTTCATCACCAAGCTGGACGTGCTCACCGGGCTGCGTGAGATCCCGGTGTGCGTGGCCTACGAGGTGGACGGTCAGCGCTTCGACGAGATGCCCATGACCCAGTCCGACTTCCACCACGCCCAGCCCGTGTACGAGAACTTCCCGGGCTGGACCGAGGACATCACCGGGGCCCGCACCCTGGGGGACCTCCCCGCCAACGCCCGCGCGTACGTCGAGGCGTTGGAGAAGATGTCCGGGTGCCGGATCTCCGCGATCGGTGTGGGCCCGGATCGGGACGACACCATCGTGATGCGGGATCTGATCGCGGACTGACGCCCCGATCCCCACCCGCGGACACGACGACGCCGCTCCAAGCCTTGGAGCGGCGTCGTCATGTCATCCGTGGGGCACGGTCGGATCAGTGCTGCGAGACGTCTGCGGTGAGCAGGTCCACGGGCTTGTCCTTGGTCACGGCCTTGTGCCCGAGCCACAGGGCCAGGAACACGGGCAGGCCCAGGTACGAGGACAGCAGGCCGAGGGCGTTGACCTCCCCGGACGTGATCAGGCTGTAGCCCTGACCCAGGATCACCACGGCACACATGATGAGCGCGACCACGGGGCCGATGGGGAAGAACCGGGCACGGTAGGTGAGGTTCTTGGGATCCCCGCCCTGCAGGACGTAGGCCCTGCGGAACCGGTAGTGGCTCCACGCGATCCCCATCCACACGATGAAACCGGCCAGGCCGGAGGCGTTGATGAGCCACACGTACGCCTGACCCTCACCGATCAGGGTGGTCAGGAAGCAGAACATGCCGATCAGCGTGGTGGCCAGCAGTGCGAGCATCGGGACACCGCGGCGGTTGACCCGGGCCAGGAACCTGGGAGCCTTCCCGCCCTTCGCGAGCGCGTAGAGCATGCGGGTGGAGGCATACAGGCCCGAGTTGCCCGCGGAGAGGATGGCGGTGAGGATCACGGCGTTCATCACGCTCGCCGCGGCCAAGACACCGGCGTGCTCGAACACCAGGGTGAACGGGGAGATGGAGACGTCCTCCACGTCGCTCGCGAGCAGGTGGGGATCGGTGTAGGGGATCAGGAAACCGATCACGGCGATCGCGCCGATGTAGAAGAGCAGGATGCGCAGGAAGACCGTGCGGATGGCCTTGGGAACGGTCTCGCGGGGGTTGTCGGCCTCGCCGGCCGCGACACCCACGAGCTCGGTGCCCTGGAAGGAGAACCCCGCGACCATGAAGATGGCCATGATGCCGGTGAAGCCGTTGACGAAGGGCGCCTCGCCGGCGGTCCAGTTGTGGAACCCGGGGGACGGGCCGCCCAGGATGCCCAGGATCATCAGGACACCCAGGACCAGGAAGATCACCACGGTGATCACCTTGACCAGGGAGAACCAGAACTCACTCTCGCCGTACGCGCGAGCGCTGAGGGCGTTGAGGGAGAAGAGGATCACCAGGAACAGCGCGGACCAGATCCACGCGGGGACGTCCGGGAACCAGTAGCGCATCACCAGCGCGGCCGCCACGAGTTCCGCGGCCACGGTGATCGCCCAGTTGTACCAGTAGTTCCACCCGATCGCGAAGCCGAAGGAGCGGCTGATGTAGCGGGTGGAGTACTCCTCGAACGAGCCCGCCACGGGCAGGTGCGTGGCCATCTCGCCCAGGGACTGCATGAGCAGGAACACCATGAACCCGATCGCAGCGTAGGCGACGAGCGCCCCGCCGGGACCCGCGGTGTTGATGGAGTTGCCGGAGGCCACGAACAGACCGGTGCCGATCGCACCGCCCAGCGCGATCATGGTCAGGTGACGCGACTTGAGGGTGCGGCGCAGCGAGCCGTCGGGCGCGACGTCCTGGCCGGTGGGCCGTGGATCGGGGCGGTGGGATGCGTGTGGATCGGGCGGCGTGGCCGCCGTCGAGATGTTTCCCCCACCGGACGAAGATGAAGACACAGGGTTCTCCCGTAGTTGTGATGGTCCGGCGCCGCAGCGGATCGCGGCGGCTGAGGGACATTATGCGCGGCATCGCAGCACACGTGGGGATCCCCACGCAAGGGTCCACCGAAGTGGCCACAAATTCTCAGAAGACGATCACCGTGATGATTCCCAGGGCGCCCAGCACCAGACACGTCCCGGAGGTCACGGCCACGGCCACCAGGTCCGGCGTGATCCGCTCCCCGGCGATTCCCACGGATTCCCGCCGATAACGCATGCGTTGTGTGGCATAGATCCCTCCGGAGAGGCACAACGCCACGGCGAACAACGAGAGCACGAACGTGCCGTGGGACGGGAGCCACTTCAGGTAGATCGCCGCGGCGGTGCACAGTGCCAGCATGGTCCGGCCCCAGGACAGCACGGTGCGCTCGGGTTGTAGTCCCGGATCTTCGTGCGTGCGCACGCCCGGCGGGGTGATGGAACTCATCGGGTCAGCACCACGACCACGAGCACCCCGGAGGCGATCGCGCCCCCCACCGCCACGAGCGGGACGATCAGCGGCAGGGGCAGGGGAGCCTTGTGCCGCATGGAACGTTCCACGCGCAGCCACCGCAGTGCGGCTCCGGCACTGAGGAACATGCCCAGCACCAGCAGAACCAGGGCCAGGAACTTGCGCACCGCGATGTCGAAGATGTCCCCGGTGAACGCCTCGATGGCGATGCCCCCGGCCAAGAAGGCCAGGGACGTGCGGATCCAGGCGAGGAACGTGCGTTCGTTTGCCAGCGTGAAGCGGGGGTCCGGTTCCGTCCCGCCGCGCAGGACACGGTGGCTGATCGATCCACGACGCCGCTCGGCCGGGTCTTCGGGGTGGCTCACGGTTCTCCTTCGTCTGGGCTCTCCGTACGCGCTTCTCGGCGCAGAAGCAGGATCCTGAGGTGATGGTATGCGCTCGGGGGCCGGAAGCGGCGTCGTGGGCGGGGGCGCACCCTTGTCCGCTCGTGCCGCGCACGAGAAGATGGTCGCATTCGCAGACCACTGGCGTAGGGGGAACAGGTCATGAGCACGAGCAACCACCCGGGCAGTGGCACCTCGCCCCACGAGGAAGGAACCCGGTACCCGGGGACCGAGTACCACCGCGACACGCAGCCCCTGTCCGTGTCGGCCGATACCCACCGTCCCTACGCGCAGCCCGCAGGACAGTGGCACTACGTCCCCGCCGGACCGGAGGACGCCCAGCGGCAACAGCAGGCGAGCTCCAGCTCGGAGACGTCACTCGTGCTGGGCATCCTGGGGGTCACCGTCCTGCCGATCCTCGCACCGTTCGCCCTGTGGCAGGCCACGAAGGCTGAGAAACTCGGCGGTAGGGCGACCGCGGGCAAGGTCCTGGGCTGGGTCGGTGTGGCGCTGCTGATCCTGATGGTGCTGTGGTTGGTGTTCTTCTTCGCGATCTGGGGATTCGCGATGAACGAGTTCATGCAGCAATCCCGCTCGAGCGTCTGAGACGCGCAGGAGCCCCGCCGGTCCGACCGGCGGGGCTCCGTCCACGTAGCTCGAGGGGCGCTACCAGATGGCCACGCGTTCCTCCTTCGGCAGCCACATGCCGTCTGAGTCCTGGACGTCGAACGCCTCGTAGAACGCGTCCACGTTGCGCGGGGTCTGGACAGCACGGAACTCGGCGGGGGAGTGCGGATCCGTGGCGATGCGTGTCTTTAGCGCCTCGTCCCGGGACTTCTCCTGCCACACGTAGGCCCAGGAGATGAACAGCCGCTGCGCGGGGGTGTACCCGTCGACGCTCTCGCTGTCCGGACGGTCCTTCTTCTCCTGCGCGGTCTTCCATGCCTTGTAGGCAATGGACAAGCCGCCCAGGTCTCCGATGTTCTCACCCAGGGTGAGTTCGCCGTTGACGTGCGGAGCGGCGTCGTCGTCCGCGAACTGCGCGGGGGACAGCGCCGCGTACTGGCCCACGAGACGGGCCGTGCGCTGCTCGAACGCCGCGCGGTCCTCGTCCGTCCACCAGTTGCGCAGCTTGCCCTCGCCGTCGCACGTGGAACCCTTGTCGTCGAAGCCGTGACCGATCTCGTGACCGATCACCGAGCCGATGGCCCCGTAGTTCACGGCGTCGTCCGCGTCCTCGTTGAAGAAGGGGGGCTGCAGGATGGCCGCGGGGAACACGATCTCGTTGCGCAGCGGGTGGTAGTACGCGTTGACCGTCTGCGGGGTCATGAGCCACTCGTGCTTCTCCACCGGCTTGCCGGCCTTGCGCGCGAGCTCGTCCACCGCGAACTGGGCGGTACGCACTACGTTGCCCACCAGGTCGTCCCCGCGCACCAGCAGGCCCGAGTAGTCCTTCCACTTCTCCGGGTAGCCGATCTTGGGAGTGAATCCGGAGAGCTTCTTGAGCGCCTCGGCCCGGGTGTCTTCCGTCATCCAGTCCAGGTGCTCGATCGAGTCGCGGTACGCCTCCAGCAGGTTCGCCACGAGCTCGTCCATGCGCGCCTTGGCGGACGGCGAGAAGTTCTCGGCGACGTACAGTTCGCCCACGGCCTCACCCAGGGCGCCGTTGACCAGCCCGACGCCGCGCTTCCAGCGTTCGCGCAACTGCGGCGTCCCGGAGAGCACGGTCCCGTAGAACGAGAAGTTCTGGTCCACGAAGGCCTGCGGCAGGTACGCAGCGCGGGCGGAGACCACGTGCCAGCGGGCCCAGGACTTCCACGCGTCCAGCAGATCGTCGGTGAGCAGCTCGTCCAGGCCCGTGAAGAAGCTGGGCTGGGCGTTGATCACGGTGCTCAGGTGCTCCGGGGTGAGCCCCATGCCCTCGAGCACGGCGTCCCAATCCAGGCGGGACACCTGGTCCGTGAGTTCCGCGAACCCCATGGGGTTGTACATCTTGGTGAGGTCCCGCACCGTGACCTTGTCCCAATGCTGCGCGGCGATGCGCGTCTCCAGCTCCATGACCGCCTGCGCCTGTTCGGCGGCGTCCTCGAATCCGGCCAGTTCGAGCATCTTCGCCACGTGCGCCACGTACTTCTCGCGGATCTCGGCGTACTGCTCCTCGCGGTAGTACTCCTCGTCCGGCAGTCCCAACCCGGACTGGCCCACGAACACGAGGTTGCGCTGCGGGTCCCCGGGGTCCGAGTCCAGGTCGATGTCCAGCGCCGCCCCGATCCCCCGGCGCATGGCCGTACCGAACCACTTGGACAGCGCACGCGGGGAGTCGATCGCGGCCACGGCGTCCAGGTCCTCGCGCAGCGGCTCGGTGGCCAGCTCCTCGATCCGGTCCGTGTCCATGAAGGACGCGTACAGCAGCGCGATCTTGGTCTCGGCGCTCTGCTCCGCCGGGTTCGACGCCGCGGCGCCGCCCTCCGCGCTTGCGCCCGTGATGATCTCGCGCACCGCCTGCTCGGCCTGATCCCGCAGTTCGATGAACGCCCCGGTGCTGGCCTTGTCGTCCGGGATCCGGGCCTCCTTCAGCCATGAACCGTTGACGTGGCGGAAGAGGTCGTCCTGCGGGCGGACCGAGCGGTCGAAGGCATCGAGGTCAAACACGGAAGTGGTCATGAGCCCCACGGTACTGAGCGGCGGTGGAGCGGGTCACACCGGGGCTCGGCCTGTTCCCGCAGGGCAGAACCGTACGGCGTCGTGCCCGTAGGGGCGGGACGGTCAGTCATGCGCAGAACATCTGAGGCCCGGAAATGCGATCAGAACCCGCCACCACCGGCCTTTTGGGGACTCAGATGTACCGGCGGATTGGCAGCCCCCGGTACGCCGTATCGCAATGATGACCTAAATGGGCGCCATCCGTGAGTATCTGCAGGACCTGGCGGTAGCTACGAACGCAGTGGCGAGCGATCTGCCCCCCCCCCCACCGTGTTGGACAGAGGAATGGTCCGCTCCCTGCGGGCCGATTGTGTCAGGACCGCGACCGCGATAGGCGGTTCGTCGGGGTGGGAAATGACCCCAGCCTCATGGCTGAGCGCCGCCAAAGACCCAGTCTTGGCTGCGCTCTGGACACCCGGGTACGTGAAGACTTCAGCGAAACGGTGTCCCCATGCTTGTTATCCCAGTACATGCCGCATGAACGAGCGCTGGGAGGGAGTGGCTGCGTGGTCCTCCCAGATGAACGAAAGGATATCTACGAGATCGGAGGCCGTGGTACTCGATACCAGCAGGGGGTCGTATTCCCGGGGATCGGGCAGAAGGTAGGGATCCAGATTATCGGCGTCCCGGGCATCCTCGACCGTGTGCAGATCGGTTGCGAGAAGGTAGGGCCGGATATCGGTTTGCAGCAACCCGAGGTGTCTCAGAGTGTGTGCCACACGATCGTGACCCATGGCGCATAGCACCGCTTTTCCAGCCGTGTTGTCCGAGATGGTCGTCATCAATTCGACCAGGTCTCGACACGACATGCACACGGGGTCCAGGCATATCGACAACCCCGTGGGCCCGGGAACGCGGGTCTCAGGCACCAGATCGACCGGTGCAGCCGGGCCGATGAGGCCATCGCCCGCAGCCTGACAGAAGGCGGCCATGACAACGAGCTTGTACAGGGAAGCCGTTGGAAACCTGACCCCAGTCCGGTAATTGAAGGGAGGTAGCGGATCGGGCGTGAGGAGCGAACCGGTGGCAGTTTGACCTGCCCCACCGCCTGGAAAGCTGTCCTGCGGATCAACAATCCGAGCTACCTCCCGTGTCGGGTGAATCAGGTGAATATGGCCAGCCTGTACCCTTCTCGGCAACCATTCTCCATGGGGGTACGGGAAATGTTTATTCCTGTCGAGGGTGGGATCCGGATACTCAATGGTTGGAACACCGAAGCGGAAGGGCCGGCATTAGAGGAATTAATGGTCGATTTTGCTGGGCGTACAGGAAGGATTCCCATCAGACAGGCGAAGGTGTCCATTCCTGCGGAGGCTACCCAGTTCTCGGTGATGGGGTACCCCTTCCAGCCGCGATCGAGAGGACGATCAGAGGATTGTTGATCACATGGGTAAACCCTTCACGGGAAACCGAACATGTGTCGACGAGGAGCATTTGTCACGGTCGGTCTTCCTCTTCCTCCTCGGACGACGCGTCCGAGATCCTCTCGCCGCGGCGCTCGGCCATGAGCAGTTCCCACGTGCGGATGAGGCGGGGGATGGAGATGATCACCAGGCCGCCGATCATGTTCAGCGGGATGACCCACGCGAACCACACGAACCAGTCCAGGTAGGAGTAGTCCCAACCGGCGTGCATGGCCCCGAAGATCACGATGGAGTTCAGCGCTCCGTGGAGCATGCCCAGGCCCACGACCAACAGGCCGCCGATCAGGGAGATCACCGCGGTCATCATGTCGTTGTCCGTACCCTGCTGCATGCGGGTCATGAGGGTGATAGTGGAACCGGCCAACAGGGCCAGGCACACGGTCTCCAACCCGATCCCGTCCGCGACGTACCCCGAGGCGACCTCCACCAGGGAGTCCGTGAAGTCGGGGAACGCCGCCACGACCACCCACATGAACACCCAACCACCCACGAGGTTGGCCAGCAGGGTCCCACCCCACAGCCGCACGAGTGACCACCACGTCCCGTGACCGGCGACCACCGCGTTGATGGGGAGCAGGAAGTCCTCGGTGAACAGCTCGGAGTGGGCCAGGCGCAACGCGAGCAGCCCCACGCCGAACGCGATGCCCGCCAGCAGTTTGGAGTCGGTGACATCCATGACCGCGAGCATGGCCATGATGCCCAGGCCCACATCGATCCCGCCGAAGAGGCCGGTGATGATCAACGCCCGCCACGTGCGGTGCAGCCGATCCGCGCCTTCCTGGACGGTGTTCTGGAACTCCTCGACCAGCTCGTCCTCAAGGGGCTGATCGGTGCGTCCCGAGGAACGCCGCTTGGACTCGCTGTCACGCGCTGTGGGCATGGGCCTCAGCGTAGGCCACGCGGGAAGCCATCACGCGATACATCTGTGCCCCGAAAAAACACGGACAGGCGCTTCCCGTGGTCTTTCCGGGGCACAGATGTACTCACCGCGTCGGAGCGGCCGCCCAGGTATGCGCAGCGAAGGCCGACGGCGTCCCTACTCACGGCGGCCCGGCTGCGGCCCAAGCGCTCAGTCCCGTCCCGTGAACTCCGGCTTGCGCTTCTGCTGGAATGCCGCGAAGCCCTCCTTGTAGTCGTCCGTGGCGCACAGGGCCGCCTGGGCCTTGTTCTCCGCGGCCATGGACTCCCACAGCCCCACGCGGTTGTCCCGCACCTGGGCCACGAGTTCCTTGGACGCCAGGTAGGACTGCGTGGCACCGCGGGCCACCTTCGACACCCGCTGCATGGTGAACTCCATGAGCTCCTCCGCCGGCACGGCTCGGGAGAACAGTCCCGCCGCCACGGCCTCAGCGCCGGTCATCATCTCGGCGGTGTAGATCAGGTCCAGGGTGCGGTGGGGGCCCAGTCGTTCGGTGAACAGAGCGTGCCCGCCCGAGTCCAGCGTGGCCCCCAGGTTGGCGAACGGGGATCCGATGGTCGCGTCCTGCGCCACGTACACCACGTCCGTGGCGATCGCGAGCCCCAGCCCCACGCCCAAGCACGCGCCCTGCACCGCGGCGAACGTGGGCGCGGGGAACCGGGACATCTGCTGCAGCAGCGGTTGCACCTTGCCGGTGAGGTAGCCGTCGGTGTCGTCACTCGCCGGGTCTACGGCGGAGATGTCCCGGCCCGCGCAGAACGCGCGCCCCTCGCCACTCAGCGCGAGCGCTCGCACGCCGGCCCGCTCGGCGTCGGTGTATGCGGCGGCGAGGTCGTCCAGCGCGGTCTCGTCCAGCGAGTTGAGCTTCTTGGGCGCGTCGAGCACCACGCGGGCGATCGCGTCCTCGATCGTCAGGTCGATCATGGGGTTCTCCTTGCGGTTCGGGGTTCCTGTGCGCCCCGCGGGGCGAGCGGGCAGGTACGACGACGACGCCGCGCGGTCCCGGCGCGGCGTCGTCGTCGGAGTGCATGGGACTCAGGCGTCGAAGTCCACACTCAACCGGTCGGACGTGGGGCGCGTCTGGCAGGTAAGGACGTACCCGGCGTCCAGCTCGTCCTTCTCGAGCGCGAAGTTCTCCTCCATCTCGAACTCGCCGGAGGTGACCTTGGCGCGGCACGTGCCGCACACCCCGCCGGCGCACGCGAAGGGGACGTCCGGGCGCACGCGCAGGGCGGCGTTGAGCACGGTCTCCTGCGCGGACTTGGGGGAATCCACCTGGGCGGAGGTGCCGTCCAGGTTGAAAACGATTGTGTAGTTCTCGCCCTTGGGGTCCGCCTTGACCGCGCGGCCCTGCTGGCCCTGCGGGGTGGTGGGCTTGCCCGTGGTGAACAGTTCGAAGCGCACGCGGGACTCGTCCACGCCGCGTTCCTTGAGCACGTCACGGCACAGCTGCACGAGCTCGAACGGCCCGCACAGGAACCACTCGTCCGCGGAATCCACCTGGATCACGTGGTCGAGCAGTTCCTCCAGCTTGTCGTGGTCGATCCGCCCGGACATCAGCGGGGAGATCCGCTGCTCGCGGGAGAGCACGTGGTGCACGGCCAGGCGGGCGGGGTACTTGTCCTTGAGGTCTCCCAGCTCCTCCGCGAACATCACGTCCATGGACGAGCGGTTGGCGTAGATGACATCCACCGCGGCGGTGTCGGAGGCGCGCAGCAGCGCGCGGGCGATCGCCATGATGGGCGTGATCCCGGACCCGGCGGCGAAGGCCACGAGGTGAACGTTGCGCTTCTTCGCCACCTCGCGCTCGGCGAGCTTCTCGGGGTCGTTCATGGAGGTGATGTTGACCTTGGACGTGAATGCGCCCTGCGGGTTCATCACGTCCAGGGCGTCCCCGGCGGCGAGCTGTTCGTTGGCCCACGTGGAGAACACGCCGCCCATGTCCTTCTTGATGGCCACCCGGATCTCACCGGGGGTGGGATCCGCGCAGATCGAGTAGGAGCGGCGCACCTCGTGGCCGTTGATCTGGGCCCGGATGGCCACGTACTGGCCCGGGAGGTAGTCGTAGTCCGCCACGAGGTCCTCGGGGACCTCGAACGTGACCTCCACGGCGTCGGAGGTCAGCTTGCGCACGTCCGACACCGTGAGCGTGTTGAACGTGGCGCGGCGCTTGCCGGGAGCGGCCGCGCTTTCTTCGGTGGCGTCCTCCAGCGTGGAGGTGTCCGCGGTTTCGCTCATGATCAGTGCACCTTGAAGTAGTCGAAGGGTTCCTTGCAGTCGTTGCAGACCCACAGGGACTTGCAGGACGTGGACCCGAAGCGGGTCATCTCCCGGGTGTTCAGGGAGTCGCAGCGCGGGCACTTCACGGCCAGGCTCAACCGCACCGGCCCGGAGTTGTGACCGGCGGTGGTGCGCCCGGTGGGCGGTGCGATGCCGTACTCGTTGAGTTTGGCCATGCCCTCGGAGGACATCCAGTCCGTGGTCCAGGCCGGGCGCAGCACCTGCACGATCCGCACGTTCGGGTACCCCGCGGCGGTGACCACGGCCTCGAGGTCAGCGGCCATGGTGTCCATGGCGGGGCAACCGGAGTACGTGGGGGTGATGACCACCACGGTCTCGTCCTGCCTGGCCACGGCGTCCCGGAGCACCCCCAGGTCCGCGAGCGTGAGCACGGGGATCTCGGGGTCGCACACCGTGGCGGCCACGTCCCACAGGGCGGCGTCGTCCGGATCGCTCGGGCGCCGGGACGGACCCAGCGGCACCTCGCGGGGAGCCACGCCACCCGTGGGCGGCAACGAACGGGGCGGTACGCGGGAGAACACGGTGCTCACCACGTGGCGCCGGGATGCTGGCGGGCGAGCCACTGCATCTCGGCGAGGATGTACCCGCGGTACTCGGAGTAGGAGCCGTCACGCGGTGCGGCGGAGAGTCGGGCCTGGGCCACGCTCGGGACATCGAGCTCGGCCCCCGCCAGCAGGGCGGTGACGCGGTCCATGGTCCGCTCGCGCAGGCTGGAGGGCCGCACGGCGATGCCCTCGAGCTCGTCGTGCAGGGGCTCGTCCGCGAACAGCTCGTCCAGGTAGGGCCACATGTAGTACAGCCCCTCCTGGATCCGCCGCTTGGACTCCTCCGTGCCGAGACCCAGGCGCAGGATCCACTGGGCCGCGTGGTCCTGGTGGTACTCCACTTCCTTGAGGGCCTTGTCGGCGATGGCCGCGAGCGTCTGGTCGGAGGAGGACTGCAGTGCCGTGTAGAGCTCGAACTGGTAGAAGGAGAACAGCAGCTGCCGGGCGATGGTCTGTCCGAAGTCCCCGTTCTCCTGCTCCACGAGGCGCACGGAGCGGAACTCCTCCTCGTTCCGGAAGTAGGCCAGCTCGTCCTCGGTCTTGCCCCACGCGGAACCCGCGTAGGTCAGCAGGAACCGCGCGTGCCCGATCAGGTCCAGCGCGATGTTGCCGAGCGCGATGTCCTCCTCGAGTTCGGGGGCCCGGGAGATCCACCAGCCCAGGCGCTGGGACAGCATCAGGGCGTCGTCGCCGAGACGCAGAGCGTACTGGGCCACGGCTTCCGAGGCCTTGCCGCCGGTCTCCGCGATCTCCTCGGCGGTGATCGCGTCACCCGCGGACTGCTTGGTGGCGGAGTCGTGGGAGGCGAACGCGCTCACAGGTGCTTCACCCCTTCGCTCTTGGTGTAGTACGTGGCGTGGCGGTAGCTCTTGCCCTGCGCGGACTCGAAGTAGCCGCCCTTGGAGTCCGGGTCCGACGCCGTGATGGCGTTCGCGGGCACCACCCACACGCTCGTGCCCTCGTTGCGCCGGGTGTAGAGGTCACGCGCGTTGCGCACGGCCATGGTGGCGTCCGGGGCGTGCAGGGAGCCCGCGTGCACGTGGGACAGCCCGCGCGAAGAACGCACGAAGACCTCCCACAGGGGCCAATTACCGTTCTGGTTCTCGCTCATGCTCACGCTCCGATCAGTTCTGCGGAGCCGCGGCCCGCCATGACGGTGGTCTGGTCGATCGCCACGGCGGCCTCGGGGGACGACGCCGCTGCTTCGCGCGCCTGGCGCTCGGCGTAGGCCTGCGCGGCCTCGCGCACCCACGCACCGTTCGCGTGGGCCTCACGACGGCGCTTCATGCGTTGGACGTTGCACGGCCCGGAGCCCTTGATCACGGACATGAATTCGTTCCAGTCCAGCTGGCCGTAGTCGTAGTGGCCGCGGGCCTCGTTCCACTTCAGGTCCGGGTCCGGCAGGGTCAGACCCAGGGCCTCGGCCTGCGGGACGATCATGTCCACGAAGCGCTGGCGCAGCTCGTCGTTGGAGAAGCGCTTGATGTTCCACTCCATGGACTGCTGCGAGTTGGGGGAGTCGGCGTCCGGGGGACCGAACATCTGCAGGGCGGGGCCGTAGAAGCGGTTCACGGCCTCCTGGGCCATCTGCTTCTGTGCCTCGGTGCCGTGGGAGAGCTCGTAGAGGATCTCCCAGCCCTGGCGCTGGTGGAAGGACTCCTCCTTGCAGATGCGCACCATGGCGCGGCCGTACGGGCCATACGAGGCGCGGCACAGCGGCACCTGATTGCAGATCGCGGCGCCGTCCACGAGCCAGCCGATCGCGCCCATGTCCGCCCAGGTGCGGGCCGGGTAGTTGAAGATCGAGGAGTACTTGGCCTTGCCGCTCAGCAGCTGCTCGTTGAGCACGGAGCGCGGGGTGCCCAGGGTCTCCGCCGCGGAGTAGAGGTACAGCCCGTGGCCGGCCTCGTCCTGGACCTTGGCCATCAGCACGGCCTTGCGCTTGAGGCTCGGGGCGCGGGTGATCCAGTTGGCCTCCGGCTGCATACCGATTATCTCGGAGTGCGCGTGCTGGGAGACCTGGCGGGTCAGGCTCTTCCGGTAGGCCTCCGGCATCCAGTCCCGGGGCTCCACGCGGGAGTCCTCGCTGAGGAGGTGCTCGAAGTGCTGCTGCTCGGCGGTGGGCTCCGCCTGGTCCGCAGAGGTGGTCTGCTCAGTCATGGTGTGTGTCCTCGGTTCGCGGGTGAGATGGGAGCGGAGGATGAACTCTGTACGCTGCCGACAATAATAACTGACCGCTCGTTCAGAATATAGGCCCCCGGTGTGGTCGTCAACACAATTTCCGCCCGGGAGGCGGGGGGTTCGCCAATGGATGTGCAGGGGTGACGACGCCGCGGCGGAGCCCTGGACTTGTTGACACACGTCACATTTCGCGGTTACCTACTGACCGATCGTTCTGAAAATCTGAGGAGCCCCCGTGCCACACCATCCCGTCCTCACTGGCGACCGTGCCTCCGAGTGGTTGGGGATCACCGTGCAGCGCGTGGACCCCGGGCACTGCGTGATCTCCATGGCCGTGCGGGAGGAGATGCTCAACGGCTTCGGCATCGTGCACGGCGGGATGATCTTCGCGCTCGCGGACTCGTGCTTCGCCATGACGTGCAACGACCCGGAACCGGACGGCACCTCCATGACCGTGGCTCAGGGCGTGGACATCAACTTCCTCAGCTCGGCCCACCCGGGCCAGACCCTCGTCGCGGAGGGTCGCCAGATCGCCACCACCGGGCGCAGCGGCCTGTGCGACATCACCGTCTCCACCCAGGACGGGGACGTCGTCGCCCAGTTCCGCGGCCGCAGCCGCACCGTGCCCCTTCGCCAGAAAGCGTGAACCCATGACGTCGTGCTCCGTGCCCAGCCCGTACCACCCCGTGGCCTCCGGGGACTCCTCTCAGCCGGATCCCGAGGAGCTGATGAGCCGGGACCAGATCGAGGCGCTGCAGACGGAGCGCCTGAACTGGACCCTGCACTACGCGTACGAGAACGTGCCCGCCTACCAGGAGCTCTTCGACGAGCACGGGGTGCACCCGGATGACTTCCGGGAGCTCGAGGACCTCGCGAAGTTCCCTTACACGGACAAGGAATTCCTGCGCAAGGCCTACCCGTTCACGTCCTTTGCCACGCCCATGTCCGAGATCCGACGCATCCACGCGTCGTCGGGCACCACCGGGCAGCCCACCGTGGTGGCCTACACGGAGGAGGACCTGCAGACATGGGGGGCCCTCGTGGCACGCTGCTTCCGGCTCTCGGGAATGAAGCCCGGGGACAAGGTGCACAACGCGTACGGCTACGGGCTGTTCACCGGCGGGCTGGGCGCTCACTACGGTGCGGAGCGCCTGGGATGCGCCGTGATCCCGATGTCCGGAGGGCAGACGGAAAAACAGGTGCAGCTCATCCGAGACTTCGAGCCGCAGGCCATCCTCTCCACCCCCACGTACCTGCTCACCATCGCGGACGGCTTCCGCAAGCTCGGTCTCGACCCGCGCGAGACCTCCCTGCGGCACGCGGTACTCGGGGCGGAGCCGTGGACCGAGGAGATGCGCCACGAGATCGAGAAGACGTTCAACATCTCCGCGTGCGACATCTACGGCCTCTCCGAGGTCATGGGTCCCGGCGTGGCCGGCGAGTCCTGCGAGACGAAGGACGGTTCGCACATCTGGGAGGACCACTTCCGCCCGGAGGTCATCGACCCGTTCGACGACACCGTGCTGCCCACCGGCCGCCCCGGCGAACTCGTGTTTACCGCCCTGACCAAGCAGGCGCTGCCAATCATCCGCTACCGCACCCACGACCTCACCCGTCTGCTGCCGGGCACCGCGCGTCCGGGTCACCGGCGCATGGGCCGGATCACGGGGCGCTCGGACGACATGATCATCCTGCGCGGTGTGAACCTCTTCCCGTCCCAGATCGAGGAACTCGCGCTGAAGATCCCCGCGCTTTCCCCGCACTTCACGCTCGAGATCACCCGGCCCCACCGCATGGACCAGATGACCATCCACATCGAGCGCCGCGAGGAAGCCACCCTGGAGCAGGCCCAGGAGGGTGGCAAGAAGCTGCTGCACGACATCAAGACGAAGATCGGTTCGAGCGCCACGATCGACATCGCCGAGCCCGGGACCCTCGCACGTTCCTCGGGCAAGCTGCGCCGCGTCTACGACCACCGTGACAAGTGAGTTCCGGCGTTGCCGGGGCCCGCTGCGGCGGTGGAGCCCAGGTGACGAGCCGGTAGCCTGAGGTTCTCCGTTCCCGACAGCCCGACAGAAGGTCGAGGTCCCCGTCCATGCCCCCCGCGAGCACTCCCCCCGCCTCCGACGACGCCGCGGCGGCCCCCAAGCGAGGCCGTCCCGGGTACGACCGAGAGACCCTGCTGTCCGTGTGCGTGGACGTCTTCAACCGCTACGGCTACGACGCCACCTCCATGGGGACCCTCTCCAAGCACCTGGGGATCTCCAAGTCCGCGATCTACCACCACGTGGAGTCCAAGGAGGCGATTCTCGGCCAAGCCCTGGACCGTGCGCTGGACTCGCTGGAGGCGGTCTTCGAGTCCGTCCTGGCTTCGGACCACGGGCCGGTCAACAAGCTCGAGGCGATCCTCGACGGCTCGGTGCGGGTGCTCGTGGACCAGATGCCCTACGTGACCCTGCTGCTGCGCCTGCGTGGGAACTCGGAGATCGAGGAGGCCGCGCTGCAGCGTCGTCGCACCCTGACCCGCACGGTCGAGGACCTGGTGCGCGAGGCGCAGGAGCTGGGGGAGCTGCGCACGGACGTCTCCGGCAAGTCCGCACCGCGTCTGATGCTGGGCATGGTCAACTCGATCGTGGACTGGTACCAGCCCGGCCGCTCGGGCACAGTGGACCAGCTCACGGCGACCGTGGTGACGATGGTCTTCTCGGGCCTGCGGGCGTAGCCGGCGCTCCCTCCGCAGGGAGGTGTCCAGGCCCGCCTAGGGTGAGCCCATGGACATCTCCCGTTCCCGAGATCTCGACCACGCTGCGCTGATCCGCCTGTACGACGCCGTCGGGTGGCGCTCCTACACGCGGCGCCCCGAGGACTTCGGGCCCATGGTCCAGAACGCGTGGCTGGTCATCTCCGCGTGGGATGCGGGGGAGCTCGTGGGAATGGCCCGGGTCGTCGGCGACGGTGTGACGGTGGCGTACATCCAGGACCTGCTGGTGGACCCGGACCACCAGCGGCGGGGCATCGGTCGTGCGCTGCTCACCGAGGTGCTGGACGAGACGTCCCACATCCGCCAGGTCTACATCACCACCGACGATCCCCTCTGGAACCGCCATGTGGTGAAGCTCTACCGCTCCCTGGGATTCCGCCCCACCTCGGACCTGGGCTGCACCACGCTCGCCATCATGCGGTGAGCCGATGCGCTTGAGCAGCCCGTCGTCGAGGTTGAGTTTTCAGTCCTCGGTGCCGTCCTGCTCCAAGATGTAGCTGCTGAATCCGGGCGCTGTGAAAGCCAGCAAACCCCTGGTGGGCGAATCGAGAATCCCTTTGTCCATGAGAGAACGCCGGGCCATGCTGATGGCCGTGGTCGGCTTTCCCATGGCGGCTGCCACGTCGGCCCTGCGCGGTGCGGGGCTGGACTGCAGTGCGATGGCGCGCAGCAGTTCGCGTTCCGCAGGCGTAGCTTTACCCCATCTGGTGCGGTAGAACACATCCAGCTGTTCGAGCACCTCATCCTCGGACGCCTCCACTGCACCCAGCGTGATCGTCCCGCCAGGGTCGGGAAAACCCGCCGATTCCCATGCGGCGTGTGCCCACAGCTGGAGGAAGTGGGGGTAGCCGTGAGCTTTCTCCAGGACGGCCTCCACTGCTTGGTACTGCCAGGAGACACCGAACTTGATGGCGGGTTCGGACAGCGCGTTGTACGCGGCTTCCCGGCTCAGGTCCTTCAAGCGGACGAACTCGAAGCGTTCTCCGAACGTGGCGGCATCCGTGACCACATCCGACGTGTGACCCAATCCGGCCGCTACGAGGGTGGCTGGCAGGGGGCTTTCATCCCGGGAACGAAGATGCTGCCATGCATAGGCCAGCGCTTTCAGTGCCGTGTGATCCGCTGCCTGGAGCTCATCGATGAAGATCGCCAGGCCCCCGCCGTGCCGGTGCAGTGAGTGCGCAGTGGCGGCGATCAGGGCTTCAAGGGCCTGTCCCGGGGCCTCGGCCGTGGAGCGTCCCTGACCGGGAGAGGTTGTGGCCCCCAGACCTGCGACACTCACGGAGAGTTCCAGGTTCCGGATCAGGGATGCGATCTCCTGCGCGGCCGCGGAGTGCCACGCGCGGGTCAGCTTCTCGAGTTCTGCGGACAGGACGGGCAGAAGGTCGGCATCGCCAGCGGTGATCCAGACCGGGGTCAGTCCTCGTTCGCGTGCAGCTCGTTGGCCATACCGCAGCAAAGACGTTTTGCCGACCCCTCGGCTCCCTACGTACACGCGTGGCCGAGCAATGAATGCTTTTTCGTCCGCTACATGCTGCATCTGAACGCGTAGTCGAACCATGTGTGTTTCTCGCCCGGGAAGGAATGCGGTGACCTCGCCAGGGGTGTACGGGGAGCGCTGCATGGATACTCCTTTATAAAAACCGCTGAACTATAAAGAAGTATATAGAGGCTTCTGGCCAACGTGCCCGGTCAGTACAGCTGGGATGCCGGGCCCGGGTTCTGCAGCTGCTTCTTGAAACCGACGTGGGACGAGCGGTAGCCCAGACGCTCGTAGAAACGGTGGGCATCAGGCCGCGAGGTGTCGGTGGTCAGCTGCAGCAGTGAACAGCCCGAGTCGAGCGCAACGGTCTCCGCCCAGGCGAACATTCGTTCCCCCAGCCCCTGACCGCGAAGGGTGGAGGACACCCGAACGGACTCTATCTGCAGGCGGCGTGTGCCCCCGCGAGACAGGCCCGGGATCACCGTGAGCTGCATGGTGCCCACCACATCGCCCGCGTCGTTCCGGACGGCGGTCAGGAACTGGTGCGGATCGGCGGCGATCTCCTGGAAGGCGCGCTCGTAGGCACCCATGTCCCCGCCTTCCCGAGTGCTCCCCAGCGGATCGTCCGCCAGCAGGCGCACGATTGCGGGGAGGTCCTCCGGACGTACCCGGATGGGGCGGTACCGGGACCCGTCCAGCAGTGTCCAGGTGGTGTCCGTCACATGGATCGTCACGCCACGTCCTGGTCTGCCCCGCTGTCCGCCACCGGCCACCGCTTGGCCACCAGCGTCAGGACGTCGTAGGTGGCCACGATCTCGTCCTTCTGGTTGGTCAGGCGGGCATCCCAGGCCACCTCGCCGTACTCGTCCGTGACACGCGGGGTGATCTTCTTGGCGGTCAGGGTCACGCGGATGGCGTCGTCGTAGGTCACCGGGGTGATGAAGCGCAGGTTCTCCAGCCCGTAGTTGGCGAGTACTGGCCCGGGGGCGGGCTCCACGAAGAGCCCCGCGGCCCACGAGACCAGCAGGTAGCCGTGGGCCACCCGCCGGGGGAAGAACGGGTTGGCCATGGCGGCTTCCTCGTCCGTGTGGGCGTAGAACGTGTCCCCGGTCTTCTCCGCGAACTCCAGGATGTCCTCGAGTGAGACCGTGCGCAGGTCTGAGACGAACTGGTCCCCGATCCGCAGGGTCTGCAGCGACTTCCGGAAGGGGTGCTCCCCAGTGCCGTTCTCCACGTCCTCGCGGGTCACGGTGTTGGCGGTCGCGCCCCAGTGCCACTGGCCAGTGATCCCGGTCAGTAGGTTCGGGGAGCCCTGGACGGCGGTGCGCTGCATGTAGTGCTTGACCGCGCGCACGCCACCGAGTTCCTCCCCACCACCGGCGCGGCCGGCGCCGCCATGTACCTGGCCCGGAACGGGGGAGCCGTGACCTGTGGAGGTTTTAGCGTCGTCGCGATCCAGGAAGAGCACGCGACCGTGGTACGCACCGATTCCGGAGGCGAACTGCGCCGCGAGCTCGGGGGAGTGAGTGCACACGGTCGCCACGAGCGAGCCGCCGCCCAGCGCGGCGATCTCCACTGCGTCCGCGATGTCCCCCGAGTATCCCAGCACCGAGGTGACCGGGCCGAACGCCTCGAGCTCGTGGACGGCGGGGGTGCGGGCATCGTCGAACGAGAGCACCGTGACGGGGAAGAAGGCGCCCTGCTCCGGCAGGGACGCGAGTTCCTCGGGACCGCCGAGTTCCACGGTGGCGCCGGCGTCGATCAGGGCGCGCACGGAGCGCAGCACCTCGAAGTGCTGGTCGTCGGACGCGAGCGGGCCCACCGTGGTGGCGGAATCGCGCGGGTCGCCGACGACGGCGCGCTGCGCCACCCGCTCCCGCAGCGCGGCGATCACGGCGGGCTTGAGCGCCTGCGGAACGATGACCCGGCGGATCGCGGTGCACTTCTGCCCGGCCTTGGCGGTGATCTCCAGGACCACGGACTTCACGAACGCCTCGAACTCGGGGGAGTCCTCGGTGACGTCCGGGGCCATGATCGCGGCGTTGAGCGAATCGGTCTCCGCCGTGAAACGCACGCCCTTCTCCTGCGCGTTGGTGTGGGCGCGCAGCGACTGGGCGGTGGCGGCCGAGCCGGTGAAGGCCACGTGGTCGCGGGCGTCCAGGTGGTCCAGCAGATCGCGCGCGGCGCCGGAGATCAGCTGCAGGGAACCCTCCGGCAGCAGCCCGGAGTCCAGCATGAGCCGCACGCACGCCTCGGTCACGTACCCGGTGGGGGTCGCGGGTTTCACGATGGTGGGCACCCCGGCGATGAATGCGGGCGCAAACTTCTCGAGCATGCCCCACACGGGGAAGTTGAACGCGTTGATCTGCACGGCCACACCGGGCACGCGGGTGTAGACGTGCTCACCCAGGAACGAGCCGTCCCGCGAGAGCTGTTCCACCGCGCCGTCCACGATCACGTTGGCGTTGGGCAGTTCGCGCCGTCCCTTGGACGAGAACGTGAAGAGGGTCCCGATCCCACCGTCGATGTCGATCAGGTGGTCCTTGGCCGTGGCCCCGGTCGCGTAGGAGATCTCGTACAGCTCCTCCTTGTGCTCGCCCAGGTATTGCGCGAGCTGCTTGAGGATCAGGGCGCGGTCGTGGATGCGCAGTTGCCCCAGTGCGGCCTGGCCCACGGTGCGTCCGTGGTCCAGGGCGCCCGCGGTGTCGATCCCGTCCGTGCTCACCCGGGCCACGAGCTCCCCGGTGGTGGCATTGCGCACGTCCGCGATCTTCTGCGGGTCCTCCGGCCGCCACCACTTCCCGGCGACGAAGCTGGGCAGGATCTGCGGTTCCTGGGTCTCGGATGCCTGGGTCTGGGTGTTCACGCGGGGTCCTCCGGACTGTCGCGGCCATCAGCCGAACGATCGGTCAGTATTTGGTCCAGGATAACCTAGGTCACACAAGGGCACCATGGTCACCACGCTCCGCCGTCGGCGTTCGACGCCGCTCTGCGCACCGCTCAGCGCGGCCCACCGGCGCGGCGTGGGGCCTGATCACCGAGGAGTCAGCATGCACGAGGATCCCACCCGCGCGGACGTCCGCGCCGAGAACGCACGAGTCGCGTCCCCCGCCGAGGAGTTCGGTGAGGCGTACGAGCCGTGGATCATCGAGTTGGGTGAACTGGACGAGAAGATGGGCGTGGTGGTGGAGGAGCAGTCCGCCGAGCGCGTGGTGGCGACCATGCCCGTGGAGGGCAACCGGCAGTCCCTGGGGCTGCTGCACGGCGGCGCGTCCGTGGCGCTCGGGGAGATGCTGGGTTCGTGGGCCGCGGTGATCCACGGCTCCACCATGGGCAAGGTGGCCGTGGGTGTGGACATCAACGCGACCCACCACGCCTCCGCTACAAGCGGCCGGGTGCGCGGCGTGGCCACGGCGATCCACCTGGGGCGCAGCGTCACGAACCACGAGGTGGTCATCACCCACATCGACACCGGCCAGCGCCTGTGCACCGTGCGGATTACCAATTACCTCAAGCCCGCGAAGCGCTCCTGAGCATTCGTCCGACGATGCCGCGGTGCCCGTCCCTCGGGAAGGGCACCGCGGCGTCGTCGTCCGCGGAGCCGCTCCGGCACCGCGGAGGGCGCGCGGAACCGCCCCGGCACCGCAGGGAACACACGGAACCGCCCCGGCACCGCGTGGGAACGGTGTCGGGGCGGTTCGTGGTCCGCGGGAGGGCTGAGGAGTCCCCTCTCATGCCGCGCGGACAGGGTGGACGCGGAGACCGGATGCCCGGAGTTCTTTGGCCTCAGTGACCGTGCTCCGGTCTCCGCGGGTCTTCAGGGCGCCGGGTTCAGAACTGGGCGCTCTCGGTGGAGCCCGTGAGGGCGATCGTGGAGGAGTTGGGGTTGACCACCTGGGAGACCAGGTCGAAGTACCCGGTACCCACCTCGCGCTGGTGCTTGGTGGCGGTGTAACCGCGCTCCTCGGCGGCGAACTCGCGCTCCTGCAGTTCCACGTACGAGGTCATCTGGTTGCGGGCGTAGCCGTGGGCCAGATCGAACATCGAGTAGTTCAGCGCGTGGAAACCGGCCAGGGTGATGAACTGGAAGCGGTAGCCCATGGCGGAGAGTTCGCGCTGGAACTTGGCGATGGTCTCGTCGTCCAGGTGCTTCTTCCAGTTGAAGGACGGCGAGCAGTTGTACGCGAGCATCTGGTCCGGGAAGTCCTCATGCACGGCATCCGCGAACTGGCGGGCCAGCTTGAGATCCGGCGTGCCGGTCTCCATCCAGATCAGGTCCGAGTAGGGGGCGTACGCCTTGGCGCGGGCGATGCAGGGCTCCACACCGTTGCGGACCTTGTAGAAGCCCTCCGGGGTGCGCTCGCCGGTGATGAACTCGGCGTCCTGCTCGTCGATGTCCGAGGTGATCAGGGTGGCCGCCTCGGCATCCGTGCGGGCGATGATGATGCTGGGGACGTCCTCCACGTCCGCCGCGAGGCGGGCCGCGTTGAGGGTGCGGATGTGCTGCTGGGTGGGGATCAGCACCTTGCCGCCCAGGTGACCGCACTTCTTCTCGGAGGCCAGCTGGTCCTCCCAGTGCACGCCCGCCGCACCGGCGTCGATCATGGACTTCATGAGCTCGAACGCGTTGAGCGGTCCGCCGAAGCCGGCCTCCGCGTCCGCGACGATCGGCGCCATCCAGTTCTCCACGGTGTGGACGTCCTCGGCGTGCTCGATCTGGTCCGCACGCTTGAGCGCGTTGTTGATCCGGCGCACCACCTGGGGAACCGAGTTCGCCGGGTAGAGGGACTGGTCCGGGTAGGTCTGGCCCGCGAGGTTCGCGTCACCGGCGACCTGCCAACCGGAGAGGTAGATCGCCTTGAGCCCGGCCTTGACCTGCTGGACGGCCTGGTTACCGGTCAGAGCGCCCAGAGCATTGATGTAATCCTCCGAGTTGAGCAGGTACCAGAGCCGTTCCGCACCGCGGCGGGCGTTGGTGTGCTCTTCTCGAAAGGAACCCTGCAGACGCAGGACCTCCTCGGGGGCGTAGTCACGGGTCACGCCGGCCCAGCGGGGGTTCTCCTCCCAGTCCCGGGCGAGTTCCTCGGCGCTGCGGAGGTTGCTGTTCTCGTTGCTCATCTCGTTCTCCTTTGATCGTTCGAGCCGGCGGCCTCGGTGGGAGCTCCGCACGGGTAACTTGATGTGTTTCACTTTTGCCGCGATCTGCACTCCCGCATAGAGGCTTTTAGGATGAAGAATTGGTTTTCTTCACGTTTGAGAAAAATCTGCCTAAACTCGGACTATGACCCCGGACACAGGACCCCGCAGGCGCCGTCGCACCGGCGACGGCGCTCCCCCTCGCCCCGCCGCACCGTGGAGCGCTCATGGCTCGGAACCCGCGCGCGCTGCGCGGTCGCGAGGCACGGAGCCCGCCCGGACGGCAACACCGCGGCGCACGGACCCCGCGACCGGCACGCGGGTCCCCGCGCGCTCGTCGTCCGACGTGCCACCCGAGGAGTCCGGGGACCCGACCGATCCGATCGTGCTGGGGCGGCGGATCCGCTACCGCCGCAAGCGACTGCGGATCACGCTCGAGGAGCTCGCGCGCACCGTGGGCATGGCGGCGTCGGCGCTGTCGCTGATCGAGAACGGCAAGCGCGAACCCAAGCTCAGCGCGCTGTCCGCCATCGCTGCCGCGCTGGACATGAGCGTGGAGCAACTGCTGGGGACCAAGGCGCCGTCGCGCCGCATGGAACTGGAGATCCAGGTGGAGCGCGTGCAGCGCGGACCCATGTACGCGTCCCTCGGGTTGCCCACGGTGCGGGTGGGGCCGGGCACGAGTACCGAGACCCTCGAGGCGCTCGCGGCACTGCAGCGGCAACTCGCCCAGCGGCTCGAGGAACAAGCGGCCACGCCCGAGGAGGCCCGGCGCGCCAACACGCAATTGCGAGCACGCATGCGGGGGATCGACAACTACTTCGAACGCATCGAGACCATGGCCGCGGACCTGCTCGCCGCGATCCGCCACACGGGCGGACCGCTGTCCGAGCACCACATCTCGCGGCTCGTGGAGCACGTGGGATTCGAGATCCACCAGGTCCCGGACCTGCCGCACTCCACGCGCTCGGTCACGGACCTGCGCAACCGCCGGTTCTACCTGCCGGCCACCGCCGGGGCGGGCTCGCCGTGGTCGGTGTTGTTGCAGGCCGTGGGGCATCACTTGCTTGAACACCACCGCCCGGCGGACTACGGCGAGTTCCTGGAACAGCGCGTGGAGACGAATTACTTCGCAGCGGCCCTGATGATCCCGGAGGCCTCCGCGGTGGACCTGCTGGGGCGCGCCAAGTCCCAGCGGGAGTTGTCCGTGGACGACCTACGGGACGCGTTCGCGGTGTCCCACGAGACCGCGGCACACCGGATGACCAACTTGATGACCCACCACTTCGGCATCCCCACCCACTTCGAGAAGGTGCACTCCTCCGGGATCATCCACAAGGCCTGGCAGAACGACGGGTTGCAGTTGCCCACCGACCACAGCGGCGCGGTGGAGGGGCAGAGGGCCTGCCGGTTCTTCTCCGCACGGCAGGCGTTCTCGGGGACCAACCGGTTGCTGTCCCACTTCCAGTACACCGACACCCCGCACGGCACGTTCTGGTGCTCGGCCCGCGTGGAGGGATCCGAGAACGGGGAATTCTCCATCTCTTTCGGTGTGCCGTACGAGCACGTCAAATGGTTCCGGGGCCGCGCCACCACGGTGCGCCACACCTCCACCTGCCCCGACCCCGCGTGCTGCCAACAGCCCGCCCCGGCGCTCGCCGAGCAGTGGGACGGCCAATCCTGGCCCTCCGCCCGCCCCGCGTCCCACATGCTCGCCGCCATGCCCGCCGGCGCGTTCCCCGGGGTGGACGAGACCGAGGTCTACCGCTTCCTGCAGCGACACGCCCCCGTTGCCTCATCTGGCGACCTCGCGTAACCTCCATCACGTTCCCGCCGACGACGTCGCGCCACCCCTACGCGCCCAGATCGTCCGTGTCCGGACGCCGCGTGCCCGGGCCCCGAGCGTCGTCGGCGATCCGTAGGCACGAAAGGTGACCCATGAGCTTCGCGACCGCCGACCTGTACGACGAACACGGCGAGGACCTGCAGTCCGTGACCACCCAGTTCATCTCGGTGGGTGGTGTCCACCGGTTCACCGGACCCATCCGCACGGTGCGCTGCTTCGAGTCCAACGTGGACGTCAAGAAGCTCGTGGCCACCCCCGGTGAGGGCGCGGTGCTCGTGGTGGACGGGCAGGGATCCATGAACCGCGCGCTGCTCGGGGACAACGTGGCCCGCACCGCCATGGAGAACGGGTGGGCCGGGCTGATCATCAACGCCCCCGTGCGGGACCGCGTGGAACTGGGCACCCTGGACATCGGCATCAAGGCGCTGGGCACGAATCCCCGCAAGTCCGAACCCAACGACTCCGGGGAAGTGGACGTGATCGTCACCTTCGGCGGCGTAACCTTCCGCCCGGGCAGGACCCTGTGGGCGGACGAGGACGGGGTCCTGGTAGAGCGTTGAACCCGCCACCTCCGCTGGACGGATATACGACGGCGACCCCCCGCACCCGCGGGGTTCGCCGTCGTCGTTCCGGTGGGGGCCGGGTGTCGTGACTACTTCTGGGCCACGAACTCCTGGCCGTCCGTCAGGTACACGTTGCCGTACTTGTCCACGGTGGAGTTGGTGCGCAGATCCCACTCCTGAGCTCCCAGCACGGGAGCGGGGCCGAAGGAGACCACCGTGGTGCCCTCCCTGGGCGGCACGTACCCCACGGCCTGACCGTTCTGGTACACGGCGTAGCTGGCCTGCTTGCCCGCGGGGGCGCTGCCGGGTTCCACGACACGTTCGTAGCTCACGATCTCCATGGCGCCGAAGACGGGGTGGTGCACCGGGATCGCTGCGGTCTTGTCGCACGGCCCCGCGCAGGGGTCCGCGACGGCCGGCAGGGACGGCGCCGTAGCGGTGGCTGACGCGGCCGGGGTGCTGCCCGCACCCGCGGTGTTCGCAGCGGTGACCGGGCCGGGGGTGGGGAACAACCCCGCGGCGTCGTCGAACCCCAAGTCAGAAGGGGTTCGACGCGCGGAACAGCCGATGCGCACCCGACCCGCCACGAGTACGGCCGTGCACGCGCTCAGGAGTAGTCGTAGAACCCCTTGCCGGATTTACGGCCCAGTTCGCCGCGCTCGACCATGTCCCGCATGAGCTGGGGCGGGGCGAAGCGGGGGCCGAGCGTGGATTCGAGGTACTCCGCGATCCCCAGGCGCACGTCCAGACCCACGATGTCGGTGAGGGCGAGCGGACCCACGGGGTGCTTGTAGCCCAGGACCATGGCGTTGTCGATGTCCTCCGCGGACGCCACACCCTCCTCGACCATGCGAATGGCCTCGAGGCCCAGGGCCAGCCCGAGCCGGGAGGACGCGAAGCCGGGGGCGTCGTTCACGGTGGCCGGCGTCTTGCCGATGCCCGCGACCCACTGCAGGGTCAGCTCTTTCAGCTCCTGACGGGTCTTGCGCCCGATCACGATCTCCACGAGCTTGGAAGCCGGGACGGGGTTGAAGAAGTGCATGCCGCAGAACCGCTCGGGGCGCTGGAGCTCATCGGCGAGCCCGTCCACGGACAGCGAGGACGTGTTGGTGGCCAGCCACGCCGTCTCGGACAGGTTCTTCTCGACCCGCTGGAGGGAGGAGACCTTGAGGTCCCAGGTCTCGGGAACGGCCTCGATCACGAGCTCGCAGTCCGCGAAGTCCGCGTAGTCCACGCTCACGGAGAAGTTCTGGGTCCACGTGTCCAGGTTGCCGTCGATCTTCCCGCGCTCGAGGGACTTGACGAGGTCCGATTCCACCCGCTCCTTGGCGCTCTCCGCGGCCGGCCCGTCCACTTCCACCACGGTCACGCGCGCTCCGGAGATCAGGAACGCGTGGGCGATCCCCGCGCCCATGCGCCCGCCTCCCAGGACTCCCACGCGGGACGGGACGGTTGCGGTGGTGTTCTCGGTCATGTCTTGGGCTCCTTCTTGCGGTCCAGGAACGCTTGCATACGGTCGAATTTGGCCTGCGACTCGAACAGGATGGCCTGCGCGAGCTCGTCCACGTGGGGGTGCGCCTCGCGCGGCATGGCGAACACACGCTTGGACACGCGCACGGCCAGCGGGTCCTGCGCGGCGATGCGATCGGCCAGGGCATCCGCCGCGACCAGTAGCTCGTCTGGTTCGTGGATCTCGGTGATCAGGTGGGCCTCCAGGGCCTCCTGCGCGGAGAGGGTCCGACCGGCCAGCAGGATGTCCTTGGCGAGCGCCTCACCGGCCAGTTCCCGCAGTCGCCACAGGGCCCCCGCGGCGGCGATGATGCCCAGGCCGGTCTCGGGTTGGCCCACCTTGACCCGCGGCGTGCCGATCCGGAAGTCCGCGGCCCACGCGAGTTCCGCGCCCCCGCCCAGCGCGTAGCCGTCCAGGGCCGCGATCACGGGCATGGGTAGCTTGGCGATCCGGTCGAACAGCTGCGAGTTCACGCCGCGCAGGGCGTCCTCACGACGCCGCTCGCGCAGTTGCGCGATGTCCGCACCGGAGGCGAAGATCCCTTTCCCGTTCACGTGCGTGCCGCTCAGGATCATGATCCGGGGATCGCGTTCCAGACGGGCGCACACAGCGTGCAACTCGTCCACCATGACCTCGTCGATGGCGTTGCGCACCGCGGGGCGGTCCAGCGCCACGTGCAGGCGGTCCGGGGTGTCGGTGATGCGCAGGGCCGTGAACTGCGCGGCCCACTCGGGGGTGTCGTGCTGCGTCATGGCCGGATCACACCCGCTCCACGAGCAGTGCTGCACCCTGGCCCACGCCGATGCACATGGTGGCCAGGCCCTTGGCGGTCTGCTCCCGCTCCATCCGGCCCAGCAGGGTGATGACGATGCGCGAGCCCGAGGAACCCAGGGGGTGGCCCAGGGCGATCGCCCCGCCGTCCCGGTTCACGATCTCCGGGTCCAGGCCGAGCCGGCGGATCGATGCGAGCGACTGGGTCGCGAACGCCTCGTTGATCTCCACGGAGCCCAGATCGCCCACGCTCCAGCCGGCGCGCTCCAGGACCTTCTCGGATGCGGGCACCGGGCCCAAGCCCATGATCTCGGGGGCGAGACCGGCGGAAGCACCGTCCACGACGCGGCCTCGGGCGTTGAGCCCGTACTTGGTCACGGCCCGTTCGCTGGCCACGATCACGGCGGACGCGCCGTCGTTGAGCGAGGACGAGTTACCGGCCGTGACCACGGACCCGCCCTTGACCACGGGGCGCAGCTTGGCGAGCACCTCCGGGGTGGAGCCCTCGCGGGGGCCCTCGTCCGTGTCCACGACCGTGACCGCACCCTTGCGGCCGCGGACCTCCACGGGCACGATCTCGGCGTCGAAATGACCGGCGCGGATCGCGGCCAGGGCCTTCTCGTGCGACTGCGCGGCGAAGGCGTCCGCGTCCTCGCGGGAGATTCCGTCCACCCGGGCGACCTCCTCGGCCGTCTCGGGCATCGAGTAGGTGGCCTTGCCGTCCCGCGAGAGCGGGCCCTCCACGAACGCGGGGTTCACGAACCGCCACCCGATCGAGGTGTCGAAGACCTCCCCGGGCTTGGCGAACGCCGTACGGGGCTTCTCCATGACCCACGGCGCGCGGGACATGGATTCCACTCCACCGGCCACCACGATGTCCGCGGCCCCGGACTTGATCATCTGGGACGCGATCGTGATCGCGGACATCCCCGACGCGCACAGCCGGTTGACCGTAATCCCGGGGACCGTGTCCGGGTACCCGTTGAGCAGCCACGCCATCCGGGCCACGTTGCGGTTCTCCTCACCGGCGCCGTTGGCGTTGCCCAGGATCACCTCGTCCACGAGCGCGGGATCGATGCCGGCGTCCTCCACGACGGAACGGATGCACAGTGCGGCTATGTCGTCCGGGCGTACCGAGGACAGGGCACCGCCGTAACGACCCACGGGGGTTCGCGCCCCTCCGACGAGGAAGGCTTGCGGCATCGAGGACATGGCAACTCCTAAGTGGGGCAATAACCGACCGATTGTTCACTGTAAAGGTTCCCCGATCATGTGAGCCACGTCAATCGATGACGGTCACGCGGGGAAGAGCGCGACGGGCCCGGCAACCGTATGGCTGCGGGGCCCGCCGTGCGCCGTCGTGACCTCCGACGAATCAGAGGCCGGGACGGTTGGTTCGTGTGCCGGGGATCAGTGGCGGCGGATGCGCGCCGGAGCGGTGGTCTCGGGCTCGCCGGCCACCGGGGGAACGATCTCGTCCGGATGCGCCCGGACGTACTCCTGGTGCACCTCCGCGACGTGCAGGTCCTTGCCCTGGTCCGACTTCTTGACGAAGGAGACCGCGATGAAGGACACGAGCGAGATCAGGGAGATGTACAGGCCGATGGTCCACGCGGCGCCGGTGCGGTTGAGCAGCAGCTGGGCGATCATGGGGGCGAACGCGCCACCAATGATCGACCCCAGGGCGTAACCGATCGAGACACCGGAGTAGCGGACGCGGGCCGGGAACATCTCGGCGTACATGGCGGACTGCGGACCGTAGGACGGACCCAGACCGATCGTCAGGATGAAGATCGCGGCCGCGAACAGGGGCAGGGACGCCGTGTTGAGCATCCACCACATGGGGATGGCCCACAGGATGATGATGCCGTAGCCGATCTGGAACGTGAGCTTGCGCCCGATCTTGTCCGAGATCCACCCGCCGAACATCGTGAAGATGAGCCACCCGACGCCGCCCACGAGGGTGGCGATCAGCGTCTCGGGGCGGGACATCCCCAGGGTCTTGGTGCCGTAGGACGCGAAGAACGCGATGACCAGGTAGCCCGCGGCGTTGTTCGCGGCGAAGATCAGCGCGGCCAGGATGACCTGCGGGGAGTTGGTCCGGAACAGCTGGTCCAGGGGAGCGGAGGACTCCTTGGCGCGCTGGCGCATCTCCAGGAACACGGGGGACTCGTCCACGGAGCGGCGGATCAGCCAACCCACGAAGATCAGCACGATGGAGAACAGGAACGGAACGCGCCAGCCCCAGGCCTCGAACTGCTCGGGGGTCAGGATGGTGCTCAGACCGAACATGAACAGGGTGGCCATCAGCACGCCCAGGGGCACACCGATCTGGGGGTAGGCGCCGAAGAAGCCGCGCTTGTTCGCGGGCGCGTGCTCCACGGACATCAGGGCCGCACCACCCCACTCACCACCGGCGGAGAAGCCCTGCAGGATACGCAGGACCAGCAGGATGATGGGGGCCGCGATACCGATCTGCTCGTACGTGGGCAGCAGGCCGATCAGCGTGGTGGCCGCGCCCATCCCGAAGAGGGTCATGACCAGGGTGATCTTGCGCCCGTACTTGTCACCGATGTGACCGGCCACGATCGCACCCAGGGGACGGAAGAGGAAGCTGATGCCCAGGGACGCCCAGGCGACGATCTGTCCCAGCGTGGCGTTCTGCTCGCCCGCCGGGTTGAAGAAGTGGGTGGCCAGGATGAAGGCGGCCGCCTGCGCATAGATGAAGAAGTCGTACCACTCGATGGTGGTGCCCACGAGGGTGCCCGCAAGGACCTTGCGCTCTTCTCGGGTCATGGTGTGCGCCGGCTGAGCGGGCGCTGAGGTGGTGGATGCCATGTGGGTCTCCAGGATCGGCGGACGCGGGGTCCGTGGGGTGCCAGTGGCGGGGTGGATCAGGGGAATAACCGACCGATTGGCCTCGAAATAAGTGTACGAAAGAATGTGAAGCGCACCACACGTTTCGTGTACTAAATCGTATATTTTTCCCGGGCCGTTCACCCGGGCGGGCAGCATGTCGGCCGTTGTGACGCGTTCATGACACGGCAACGCCCCCTCCCGCCGTGCCGCACCGTGGAAGGTGCGGGCGCAGCGGAAGGGGGCGGGCGGCGTCGTCCGGGAAGATCGGGGAACCGGAACGGTCAGCGACGCGGTGGGACTAAAAGCTGCAGGACCAGCCGCGCGGCCTGATCAGAACAGGCGCTCGGACGCGATCCGCGCACCCTCCACGAGGGACTCGAGCTTGGCCAGCGCGATCTGCGGGTGCAACCGCCCGCCCAGACCGCAGTCCGTAGAGGCGATCACGTTCTCCTTGCCCACCACGGACGCGTACTGCTCGATCCGGTCCGCCACGAGCTCGGGGTGCTCCACCACGTTGGTCGAGTGCGAGACGAAACCGGGGTAGACCACCTTGCCCTCGGGCAGCTGGTGGTCCTTCCAGACCTTCCACTCGTGGCCGTGGCGCGGGCTGGACGCCTCGAAGCTGTAGCCCTGCGCGCGGATGGTGAGCATGAGGTCCACGAGGTACTTGAACTCGAGGTCCGTGGTGTGCGGGCCGTGCCACGAACCCCAGCACAGGTGGAAGCGGATCTGCTCCTCGGGGAGGTCGCGCAGTGCGTAGTTCAGCGCGTCCACGCGCAGCTGGGTGAAGGCCAGGTAGTCCTCCACGGTGGGCTCGGGGTTGATCTGGTCCCAGGACTCGGCGATCGAGGGGTCGTCGATCTGCACGGTCAGTCCGGCGTCTACGATGGCCTTGTACTCCTCGCGCATCACGTCCGCGCACGCGTAGACCAGTTCCTCGTCCGTGGCGTAGTACTCGTTCTTCACGCGCGCGCAGGAGCCGGGGGACAGTGCCGCGACGAAGCCCTGCGTGGCACCGTTCAGGGCCATCGCGTCCTTCACGCGGCGGATGTCCCCGGCCACAGCCTCCTGACCCGTGTAGGTCAGCGGGCCCGTGATCTTGGGCTGGGAGACCGTGTTGCGGTGCACGAGCACGCCCGCTGTGGGGTCCTCATAGGCGTCCCGGAAGCGCTCCCGGTCGCGGCGGTCGGGGAAGCTCGTGAGCACGATGTGTCCCGGGCTGGAACGGTGCTTCTCGCCCTCGTTCCACCGGTCCTCGTCCGTGGGGGTCAGCCCGCCCAGGCGGTGGAACGAGTAGTTCCACCAGGCCCCGTAGTCCACGGCGCCGGACGTGGTGTGGCCGTACTCGCCGTCGTTGACGATGTCGATGCCGATCTCGCGCTGGGTGCGCACGATCTCTGCGACGCCTTCGTCGAGCGCCTCGCCCAGCTGGGAGAGGTCGATCTCGCCCGCCTGGAAACGGTTGTTGGCCTTCAGCAGCTCGGGCGTGCGAGGCAGGGAGCCCACGTGGGTGGTCTGGATGCGATCGGTGTTCAAGGGCATGGCTGTGCTGTTCCTTTCCATCGGTCCTGGCGTTAGCACCGGTGTCACCCCGGTTGCTGCGGCTTCCACGAGCCAGATCTCTCGGCCGCTCTGGATGGGTACTGCTCCATCCAACAGCATCGCGAGGAGTGGACGCCAGTTGTGGCGTGTCGGACGACGACGCCGCTCCCCGGGTTCCTCCTGCCCCGGCCCCTCGGGCTGGGGTCACCGGGGCTTCCGTGACCCGGCGGACTCCGGTGCGGGCCGTGACTCGTAGCTGGTCCGGGGTGGTCCGTTCCGGATCGTGACCCGGCGGCCCTCGGGGCGTAGCGTGACGCGGTAGGAGAACCGTCCACGCGCAAAGAGGCTGTCATGGAGCAATCACTCGGGGGGAAGAAGGCCCTGGTCACCGGTGGGGCCAGCGGGATCGGCCGCGCCGCCGTGCAGGCGTTCGCGGACCGCGGCGCCCACGTGGTCGTCGCGGATATCAATGAAGAAGCCGCTCAGACGACGGCCTCCGAGGTGGGCGGGAAGCCTGGGTCGTGGACCTCTCGGATACCGCCGCGCTCGCCGAACTGAGCCTGGACGTGGACATCCTGGTCAACAACGCGGGGATCCAAAAGGTGGCCCCCGTGCAGGACTTCGACCCCGCGGACTTCCACCGCATCCTCACGCTCATGCTCGAGGCTCCGTTCCTGCTGATCCGTGCCGCACTGCCGCACATGTACGAGCGCGGATGGGGCCGGATCATCAACGTCTCCTCCATCCACGGTCTGCGCGCGTCCGCGTACAAATCCGCGTACGTCACGGCCAAGCATGGGCTCGAAGGGCTGTCCAAGACCGTGGCCCTGGAGGGCGCTGAGCACGGTGTGACCAGCAACTGCGTCAACCCCAGCTACGTGCACACCCCGCTCGTGGACAAGCAGATCAAGGACCAGGCCGCGACCCACAGGATCCCCGAGGACCAGGTGATCGAGAAGATCATGCTCACCGAGTCCGCGATCAAGCGCCTCGTGGAACCCGAGGAGGTTGGCGAGCTCATCGCGTTCCTGGCCGGCCCGTCCGCGGGCATGGTCACGGGTGCGTCCTACACGATGGACGGTGGCTGGACGGCGTTCTGAGTGCGGGGCGACGTCGCCGCGTCCACCCTCGCTGCCGTTCGGTGTCGAGGCAATGGCCCGCGTTCCACGGCCCCTCTCCGGCCAAGGGCCCGAACATCTGCGTCCCGAAAAAACACCCGCAGTCGCACAACGCATGCGGTATCGGGACACAGATGTTCCGGGGTGCGAGAACGCGGGGTCTGACGGTACGGGACGACGCCGCTGCGTCCGGTTCACACGGTCGTGGCCCCCGCGCGCAGCGCCGTGGAGAGCCTGTGGGCCTGGTCCAGCAAAGCCGCCCCGAGGCGGGGTCTGCGTTCCGCGGTGAACCGGGGTTCGATCCCCGTCAGGGAGAGTGCGTAGCGGGGTTGGCCGGTCGCGTCGAACACCGCGGCCGCCATGCCCCACGAGCCCTCCACAATACGTCCGGGGTTCAGGGACCAGCCGTCCTCCCGGACCTGGGCGACGAGGCGGCGGACGTGAGCGTCGTCGTGCTGTGGACCGAGGCGCGTCCGCTCCTCCCGGGTGTCCGCGAGGGCGGTCTCCAATTGGTCCGGGGGTAGGTGACCGAGGATCGCGAGTCCCGCGGAGGCCACGCCCAGGGGCAACCGCAGGCCCTCGTAGAGCACGTGCGAGCGCACCGGGAACGCCCCCTCCACCCGGGCCAGGCAGATGACCTCGTTGCCGCGGCGAGCGGAGAAGAACGCGGACTCGCCCGTGGCCTCGGCGAGCCGCTGCAGGCACGGGGTCGCGAGGTCCTGGGCGGGATAACGTTGGGCGGCCACCGTGCCCAGGATGTGCAGTTCGGGACCCAGGGCCCAGTTGCCGTCCTCCGTGCGGTCCACGAACCCCTCGGCGGCGAGCGCTGCGAGCAATCGGTGCGCGGTGGGCCGGGTCAGCCCCGTGCGGTGGGCGATGGCCGCGGTGGATCCGGCTGACTCCCCGGATGCCACGGCCTGCAGGATCGCGGCGATCCGGGAGACCACCTGCGTGCCCTGCGGGGAGGACTGCGGGTTCCGGGATTTCTGCGGGGTCATACACGCTCCTGCGTCGGGACGTTCACAATATGGACAGACTAGCGACAGTTTTTCAGATTGTGATCCCTTCACCGACGATTACGGGTGAAGCATTGACCAAGATGTGGTCACTTTCTAGCCTGAGAGGCAGATCACGCACTGGAGGGGTGACCATGTCCAAACTCAGGGACAACGTGGCCGAGTTGCTCGCCGAGACGCTGCGGGACGGGATGACCGTGGCGGTGGGCGGTTTCGGACTGTCCGGGATCCCGCGGGACCTCATCGAAGCGGTCCGCGACAACGGAGCCAAGGACCTGACCGTGGTGTCCAACAACATGGGCGTGGACGGCAAAGGGCTCGGTCTGCTGCTGGAGAACAAGCAGGTGAGTAAGGTGCTGTCCTCGTACGTGGGGGAGAACAAGGAGTTCGCCCGCCAGTACCTGGAGGGTGAGCTCGAGGTCGAGTTCAACCCGCAGGGCACGCTCGCCGAACGGCTGCGCGCGGGCGGTGCGGGGATCCCCGCGTTCTACACCGCCACCGGTGTGGGCACGCGCGTGGCGGAGGGGAAGCCCACCGCGGAGTTCGACGGGTGCACCTACATCCTGGAACGCGGGATCGTCGCGGACATCGCCCTGGTGCACGCGTGGCGAGGGGACACGGACGGCAACCTGATCTACCGGAGGACCTCGCGCAACTTCAACCCGGTGTGCGCCACGGCCGCGCGGATCACGTTCGCGGAGGTCGAGGAGGTCGTGGCCCCGGGTGAGCTGGACCCGGACCACATCGTGACCCCCGGGGTCTTCGTGCAGCACGTGGTGCAGTACTCGGGGGCGCCCAAGGAGATCGAGCAGCGCACCACGCGACCGAGGCCCGCGGCGCGGCGTCGTCGTCGGAGGGCGGAACGGACGTGCGGACCGGCGGTGGTGCCGCCCGGGGCGCGGGCAACGGCGGAGCGGAAGGAACGGTGGCATGAGTTGGACGCGTGATGAGATGGCGGCCATCGCGGCGTCGGAACTGCATGACGGCGACTACGTGAACCTGGGCATCGGGATCCCGACCCTCGTGGCGAACAACCTGCCCGAGGGCGTGAGCGTGGTGCTGCAGACCGAGAACGGGGCGCTGGGCATGGGCCCGTTCCCGTACGAGGGGGACGAGGACCCGGACCTGATCAACGCCGGGAAGCAGACGATCACCCTGCAGCCGGGGGCCGCGATCTTCGACTCCGCGATGTCCTTCGCGATGATCCGCGGTGGACACGTGAAGATGGCGATCCTGGGGGCCATGCAGGTCTCGCAGCGCGGCGACCTGGCCAACTGGATGATTCCCGGCAAGATGGTCAAGGGAATGGGCGGGGCCATGGACCTTGTGACCGGAGCACCTCGTGTGCTGGTCTTGACGGAACACGTCGCCAAGGACGGCTCCGCCAAGCTCAAGCGGGAGTGCGATCTGCCCCTGACCGGTGTCGGGGTCGTGGACCGTATCATCACCGACCTGTGCGTCTTCGACGTGGAGGAACACGGGCTGGTGTTGCGGACCCTCGCCCCGGGTGTGACCGAAGAAGAAGTAGCAGCCAAGACCGAGGCCGAATACCGGGTTGAGCTCGTGGACGTCACCCCGGACTCCGTGCCCGTACAGGAGGAGAAATGACAGAGAACGCCAATGACGTGGTGATCGTCAACGGAGCACGCACACCCCAGGGCAAATTGCTGGGCGCGCTCGCGGACCTGAGCGCCGTGGACCTGGGCGCGCACGCGATCAAGCACGCCGTGCAGCGCGCGGGGGTCTCCCCCGAGGACGTGGACTACGTCTACATGGGCAACGTGGTGCAGGCGGGCACCGGGCAGAACCCGGCCAAGCAGGCCGCGGTGAAGGCCGGACTGCCCAAGACCGTCCCGGCGGCGGCCCTGAACAAGGTGTGCCTGTCCGGTCTGGTGGCCGTCACGGAAGCGGCGCGAATGCTGCGCCTGGGTGAGGCGGACGTCGTCGTGGCCGGCGGGATGGAATCCATGACCAACGCGCCGCACCTGGCCCTGGGCGCCCGCAAGGGCAAGTCCTACGGGGACATGCGGCTCGCGGACTCGCTCGCCCACGACGGGCTCGTGGACGTCGAGAAGGGCGTGCCCATGGGTGAGCTCACCGAGTCCGGCAACGGCGAGCGTCAGATCGACCGCGCCGAGCAGGACGCGGTGGCCGCGCGCAGCCACCAGCTCGCGGGCAAGGCCCAGCAGGACGGGATCTTCGCGGACGAGATCGCGCCCATCGAGGTGCCCCAGCGCAAGGGCGATCCGATCACGGTGTCAGAGGACCAGGGCGTGCGCCCGGATTCCACCGCGGAGGGCCTCGGCAAGCTGCGCCCCGCCTTCACGAAGGACGGCGCCATCACCGCGGGCAACTCGTCCCCCATTTCCGACGGCGCTGCGGCCCTCGTGCTGACCACGCGCGGCTACGCGGAGGAGCACGGACTCGAGTGGCTCGCCGTGGTGGGCAAACCCGGTCAGGTGGCCGGTCCGGATACCTCCCTGCACTCCCAGCCCTCCCGGGCCATCGAGCACGCGCTCTCGCGGTCCGACTGGACCCTGGAGGATCTGGACTTCATCGAGATCAACGAGGCGTTCGCGGCCGTGGCCGTGCAGTCGGTGCGCGACCTGGGCGTGGACCCCGAGAAGGTCAACATCCACGGTGGTGCGATCGCCCTGGGCCACCCCGTGGGGGCCTCGGGCGCGCGGATCGCGCTGCATGCCGCTTTGGAACTGGCGCGGCGTGGCTCCGGCAAGGCCGCCGTGTCCCTGTGCGGTGGCGGCGGTCAGGGTGAGGCGTTGTTGTTGAGCCGTTGAGCCTTGCAGGTGGGTCACGCCCGTCCCGGACCCGGGGCGGGCGTGACCCGCACCAGGGGCGGCCCGGCTCGAGCCGGCTGACCGGCCCGTGTGGTCCCCGGGGGCGGGCGGCCGGGTTGATCGAATGGATTCAGGAGGAACTATGGCGCACACGGCATCCACACCGGACTCGACATCGTTGGAGGGCCCTGGATCAGGGGGCGGGCCTGTCCCGGACCCGCGGCGCACCCGCAAGCGGGCGGCGCTGTCCGGGTTCCTGTTCGGATGCGGTATCGCCGCTTCCATGATCGACTTGTTCATCTTCCACCTGGGCCTGCAGTGGCATCACTTCTACGACCTCTCCACGCACGAGGTGGCCCTCGTGACGGACGGGTTCTTCCACGCCTTCGGGTGGTTCATCACCATCTGGGGTCTGTTCCTGCTCGCTGACGTGCGCCGACGGGGTGGGGTGCACTGGCCCCACTGGATCGGGGCCGTGATCCTGGGTGTGGGGACCTTCCAGCTCTTCGATGGCATCGTGGACCACAAGCTGCTGGGCATCCACCAGATCCGCTACGGGGTGGACATCCTGCCGTACGACCTCGTGTGGAACGGCACCGCGGTGATCCTCATGCTCATCGGGTTCGTGGTGCTGCGGCGCGGCGCGCGGGCCTATCGGACCCGCTGATGTCCTCGGACCACGCCCACCATGCGGATCACACCCACCACGCGGAGACCACCGCTGCTGTCGGATGGCCTGTGTTCGAGTGGCTGGTCGTGGTGGTGCTGGTACTGGCTGCCGCGGGGTACGGGTGGTTGTTGTGGTCGGGCCGTCACAGGACGGGCCCGAGTCCGTGGCGTCCCGTGAGTTTCTACGTCGGCCTGCTGGGCGTGGGGGTGGGCCTCGTGGGGCCCCTCGTCCACGCCGGGCACACCAGCTTCACCGCTCACATGGTGGGGCACCTGTTGGTGGGGATGCTCGGACCCCTGCTGCTCGTCCTGGGCGCGCCCGTGCGGGTGGCGCTGCGCGGGCTGTCCACCGCCGGGGCGCGCCGGGTCTCGCGGGTGCTGCGGTTCCCGGTCGTCCGCTGGGTCACGCACCCCGTGGTGGCCGCGATCCTCAATGCCGGCGGGTTGTGGTTGCTCTACAGCACCGCGCTGTTCCACTGGATGCACGCCTCCGCGTGGGGCCACGCGCTCGTCCACACCCACATCTTCCTGGCCGGCTACGTGTTCACGGCGGCCATCGCCGGACCGGACCCCGATCCGCATCGTTCGTCCTTCCGGGTGCGCGCCGTGGTCCTGGTGCTCTTCATCGCGGCGCACTCGGTCCTGGCCAAGTGGCTCTACGCGCATCCGCCCGCGGGAGTCGCGCCCCACGACGCCCACGTGGGCGCGCAGGTCATGTACTACGGCGGCGACGTCGTGGACGTCCTGCTGATCGTCCTGCTGTTCCTGGACCACCACCGGGCCACGCGCCCGCGCCCGGCAACCGATCGCATGTCCCCAACCCTGACCCAGATCGGAGAACCACCCGTGTCCCGCCACCATCGAGAGCCGTTGTCATGAGCACCCCGGGAACCCCGCAGGCCACCGCCGCCCGGTCCGAACCGCCGCTGGCCCGCGTGATGCGGCCGCTCAACACCGCCGTGGAGAGGTTCATCCCCTCGGCGCTGATCTTCGCCATAGTCCTCACCGTCCTGGTGGCCCTCATGGCCCTGCTGCTGACCGATTCCGGGCCCGTGGCCGTGATCCAGGGATGGGGCACGGGACTGTCTGGGCTGCTGGAGTTCATGACCCAGATGGCGCTGGTGCTGTTGCTCGGTCATGCCCTGGCCAGTACCCGGCCCGTGCGCGCCGGTCTCGGCAAGTTGGCCTCGGTGCCCCGCTCACCCCTGCGCGCCTACATCTTCGTGTTCGTCATCGCTGCGGTGGCCTCCCTCATCACATGGGGTTTCGGCCTGGTGGTCGGCGGTCTGCTCGCCCGGGAGGTCGCCGCGGAGTTCGCGCGCAGGCGCCAGGCCGTGAGCTTCCCGATGCTCGTGGCGTCCGGGTTCTCCGGGTTCGTGGTGTGGCACATGGGGTATTCGGGCTCCGGCCCACTGACCGCCGCGACCCCGGGCTCGTTCATCGAGAAGCAGGTGGGCCACATCATTCCCATCAGGGAGACCATTTTCTCGTAATGGAACATCAGCGCGATCGTCGTCACCCTGATCCTGGTGGCCCTGGCGCTCTGGCTCGTGGCACCGCGCAGCGTTCCCGAGTCCCACACGGTCACGGCCGAGGCGCTCGCCCAGTCCGAACAGGAGATCGAGCGTCCGGTCATAGAGGCCCCGGCCGACCGGTTGGATGCCTCCCGCATCCCCACGACTCTCGTGGGCCTGGCACTGGTGGCCTACCTGGTCATCCACTTCGCCGGGGGTGGAACGGTCACCCTGAACATCGTGAACTGGATGTTCCTGGGGCTGATCTTCCTGTTGTCCCGCAACACGTTCGAGGTCATGGGCCTGGTCAAGAACGCCGCGTCGAACGTGGGGGACATCCTGCTGCAGTTCCCCCTGTACGCCGGGATCATGGGCATCATGACCGCCACGGGGCTGATCCAGGTGCTCTCCGACTCGATCGTCGCCGTGGCATCGCCCCAGACGCTGGGCCTGCTGGCCTTCCTGTCCGCAGGGCTGGTCAACTTCTTCGTCCCGTCCGGCGGCGGGCAGGTGGCCATCCAGGCACCCATCCTGTTGGACGCCGCCGCCCGCCTGGACGTGGACCCCGCCGTGGTGATCATGGCCGTGTCCTACGGCGATCAATGGACGAACATGATCCAGCCGTTCTGGGCCCTGCCGTTGCTGGCCATCGCGGGACTGAAGATCCGGGACATCCTGGGCTACACGACCGTGGTGTTGTTGGTCTCCGGAATCGTCTTCGCCGCCACCATGCTGGTCGTGGGCGCGGGGGTCTGAGCGCGTGTCGTGCTCCGGGCGGCCGCGGGGAGGTCCACGCCCGTCTGCTCACCGGCGGACAGCGCGAGCCCCACGTCCTTGGCGGCCAGGACGGAACCCTCCGCACACGCTTCGAGATTGACGAAGAGCATCATGTTGTTCACGATCTTGGCCGATTGCCCCATGCCCGGCCCGCCGGTGTGCACGATCCGACCCTCCATGGGAGTGATGACCTGCTCGGCCCGGGCCACGGTGTCCTTGTCGCCCCCGATCATGAACGTGAGTGTTCCCGCCGCAGCACCGCTGATCCCGCCCGAGACCGGGGCGTCCACGAACGCGAAACCCTTCTCCGCCGCGGCCTTGTGCAGCTCCAGGGCGGTTTCCACGTCGATCGTGGAACTGTCGATGAGGAGGGCGTCCTTCGGGGCGAGCGCCAGGACGCCCTGGTCCGATCGGACGGGGCGTGGGAGCCCACGGATCTGGGTCGACAGTTCGTGAGTGCCGCCGAGGGCATCGAGAGGGCCCTGGATTCCCTCGCCCTGGAATCGGGCGGTGCGGGAGGCGGGGTGAAGGGGCTCGTGCGGGTCTTGGCCCCGGACGGCCTGGGCGGGATCGCCGTGGGTGAGGCCATGCGCAGGCTGTCCGAGACCCACCCCGGTGTGCGGCTCGAGATGATCAACGCGGCGCGCCGCCCGAGCGCCAACCTCGTGGGGATCGACGTCGCGGTGGTCGTGGGGTGCCCAGAGGTCTCCCGGAACGAGTCGTTCCACTCGGCGGACTACTTCCTGGGGCTCTACGCGTCCGCGGCGTACGTGGAACGCCACCCGGCCCTCGAGTCCCCCGCCCAATTGCAGGAGCACCCTCTGCTCTACTCCATCGAGTCCATGCAGGACGTCCCGGAGCTGATCGATCCCGTGCGGCATCTGCCGCGGATGCACCAGTCGATCGGGGCCACGTCCTCCATGGTGCACGTGGAGTTGACCCGGTCCGGGGCGGGTATCGGCCTGCTGCCGTGCTACCTGGCCGATCGCGCCAGGGTCCGCGCGCCAACGCACTCGCTCGCTAGCGCACCATCCTGAGCTCGCGCAGGTCCGACAGTCGCGGGTCCACCGTCTCGGTCCCGTCCGCGCGGAAGCCATTGCGCTCGTAGAACCGGATGGCGCGCGCATTGGCCGCGGCGACCCACAGCTGCGCGGGCTCGGCCCCCAGCGCGGCGTCCAGCAGCGCCTGTCCCGCTCCGCCGCCGTGGTGCTCGCGCAGAACGTACACCATGCGCAGCGCGGTCTCCCGCGCCGGTTGCGACTCCTCCGGTGCACCGACCGCGGCGAAGCCCACGATCCGTCCGGCCACCTCCGCGACGCGCACCGCGCTCCGGCCGGCTTCATCGCGCAGCAGGCCGTCCCACATGGTGCGACGACGCCACTGCGCCGTCTCGTCGTAGAAACGCTCCGGGAGCATGCCCGCGTACGTCTCACGCCAGGAACGCACGTGGACGGCCGCGAGGGCGGGAGCGTCGTCGGGCTCGGGGAGACGGATGGTGAAGGCGGGCCGTGTCATGGGTCGGACCTCTCGAGGGGCGCTGCCTCACGCCCGAGGATCAGGGCCAGTCCGGCCTCGAACCGCGGAGCGCTGTCAGTGGTGGGCAGCCCCATGGCCTCGCGGGTCTGCTGAGCGGTGACGGAGCCCAGTGTGAACCGGACCAGGGTCAGGGCCGTGTTCTCGGCGGTCCGCTGCGTGAGACCCGTGGCGGATAGGGCCGCGACGAGTAGCGGAACCGGCGGCAGGTCGAGCGGATCGAGGGCGTGGGCCACGCCGACGACCTCCGCGCCGTCGCGCACCGCGAGGATCAGCCGACGGAACTCCGCGGCAACCCGAGCGGGGTCGAGGTGGCCGGGCTCGGTGCGGCCGTCATCGGAGTGCCCCGGACCCGCCCCGTCGTGACCGGCCGAGCGGACGGCGCGGGGAGCGGCGTCGTCGTGCACCGCGCGGTCGGCGGCGAGCGGTGCGACCATGCGCTGGGCGAGCACCGCCAGCAACTCCTGCTTGTTGGCCACGTGCCAGTAGAGGGCGCCGGGCTGGACCTCGAGCTCCTTGGCGAGGCGGCGCATGGAGAGATCACCCAGGCCGTAGCTCTGCAGGATGTGCCACGCGGCATCCACCACGTCATCGCGGTTCAGGGCCACGGTGCTCCTCTCGGGGTGCTCGGTCGGGTGCTGCGTGTGACTCTACCGATCGGCCGGTGCGGCGCGGGGCGGGCGTTGGAGAATTGACTTTCTTGAACGGCGTTCAATAATTGAACAATGTTCAAGAACCCTGCCGAGCTGGCCGAGCGCGTCCTGGCTGGCGACCCCGTGACCCCGGACGAAGCCCTCGAACTGCTGCACACCGACGACCCCGGCATGCTGGACCTCGTGGCCGCCGCCGCACGGTTGCGCCGCGAACACTTCGGGATGACCGTGAAGGTGAACTACCTGGTCAACCTGAAGTCCGGGCTGTGCGCCGAGGACTGCGGCTACTGCTCCCAGCGCCTGAACGCCGGGACAGACATCCTCAAGTACTCGTGGCTGAGCCCCGAAAAGGCGGTGGAGCAGGCCGAGTACGGTATCCGCGGTGGTGCGAGCCGCGTGTGCCTCGTGGCGAGCGGTCGCGGCCCGTCCAACCGTGAGGTGGGCAACGTGACCCGCACGGTCGAGGCGCTGAAGGAGCAGCACCCGGATGTGGAGGTCTGCGCATGCCTGGGCCTGCTCAAGGACGGCCAGGCGGAGACGCTGAGCGGCGCGGGCGTGGACGCCTACAACCACAACCTCAACACCGCCGAGTCCCACTACGAGTCCATCTGCTCCACCCACACCTACCAGGACCGCGTGGACACCGTGGAGCGCGCGAAGGACGCCGGGCTCTCCCCGTGCTCCGGGCTGATCGTGGGCATGCGGGAGACGGACGAGCAGCTCGTTGAGGCGCTCTTCGCGCTGCGGGATCTGGGCTCGGACTCCGTGCCGGTGAACTTCCTCATGCCCTTCGACGGCACGCCCCTGGCAGGCACGTGGCAGCTGAGCCCGCAGAAGTGCCTGAAGATCCTCTCCGTTGTGCGCTTCGTGTGCCCGGACAAGGAGATCCGCATGGCCGGTGGCCGCGAGATGCACCTGCGCTCGCTGCAGCCGCTCGCCCTGCACGTGGTCAACTCCCTGTTCCTGGGCGACTACCTCACCTCCGAAGGGCAGGCGGCCAAGGCGGACCTGGACATGATCGCGGACGCCGGCTTCACCGTCCTTGGTGCGGGGCCAGACCTTTCCCGTGAGCACGACGCCGCGGTGCCCGCCCACGCCTCGAGCGGCGCGGCTCCCGAGCAGGCTGCGGCGGGCCAGGCAGGTCAGACGGGCTCGGCAGGCCCGGCGAGCACGCCCTGCGGGGCCACGTGCGGAACCGGTGGAGCTGCCGGTCCCGATGCAACCTCGGGCGGCGGTCCGGCCCCCTTCGACCCCGTCTTTTCCGATCAGGGTGACGACGCCGCGCTGCCCTCGACCGCGCAGGGCCCGGTCCCTACTCGGTCAGCTGCCCCGGTCTCCGCGGCGCTCGCCGCCCTGTTGAGCTCGGGCGACGGGCCCGAACGCGACGAGAACGACACCCGGGTGAGGATCGAGCTGAGCCCGACCGTGCGGCGTCGTGGTGCGGGGACCTCGGTGGCGCCGAATGCCTGAACCGGCACCGCAGATCACGCACGGCACCGCGCCCGCCGAGAGCAGCGGGGAGGCTTCTTGCCCCGCCGCGGGTGCCGTGGCAGAGACGGCAGAACAGGGTGACGACGCCGTGGAGCCCACCCGCCTCGCCGCTCGTGACCGCGGGCTGCTCTGGCACCCCTACGCACCGCTGGACGGACCCGCACCCCACGCGGTGCTGGCCGCGGAGGGCGTGACCCTGACCCTGGAGACTCCTGAGGGGGACCGGATCCGGGCAATCGATGGCATGGCCTCGTGGTGGTGCGCCGTGCACGGCTACCGCAACCCGGAACTGGACCGCGCCGCCGTGGACCAGATCACCGAGTTCTCCCACGTGATGTTCGGGGGGCTCACGCACCGCCCGGCCGTAGAACTCGCGGAGCTGCTGGTGGAGGTCACCCCGCCCGAGCTGCAGCACGTGTTCTTCGCAGACTCGGGCTCCGTGAGCGTGGAGGTCGCGCTGAAGCTCGCGGTGCAGTACCAGGCGGCGCGCGGCCGGCCGCAGCGTCGGCGCATCCTCACGGTGCGCGGCGGCTACCACGGGGACACCACTGGCGCCATGAGCGTGTGCGACCCCGAGGGCGGGATGCACGCCGAATTCTCCGGGCTGGTGGCGGAGCAGCTGTTCGTGGCACCGCCTCCCGCGGCGTCGTCGTCGGGGGAGGATCACGAGTGGGTGGGGCCGGACGAGGACGTCGCGCGGTGGATCGCGGACGTGCGCGCCACGGCCCGGGCGCACCGGGACGAGCTCGCGGGCGTCATCGTGGAGCCCGTTCTGCAGGGAGCCGGCGGGATGCGCACGTACGACCCGCGCTGTCTGCGAGCCCTGCGGGAGATCGCGGACGAGCTGGACCTCGTGCTCATCGCGGACGAGATCGCCACGGGGTTCGGACGCACCGGGCGGTGGTTCGCGTGCGAGTGGGCCGGGGTGGTCCCGGACGTGATGTGCGTGGGCAAGGCCCTGACCGGCGGATACATGACCCTCGCCGCTGTGCTGGTGTCCGGATCCGTGGGAACGGTCATCACGGCGTCACCGCAGCGTGCGCTCATGCACGGGCCCACGTTCATGGCCAACCCGCTCGCGTGCGCGGTGGCCCTGCAGTCCGTGCGGATGCTCCGGGACACGTGGCGCCGGGACATCACCCGACTGGAAACCGCCTTCCGGGAGATCCTCCCCGCGGCCGCCGAACTCGACGCGGTAGAGGACGTGCGGGTGATCGGCGGGGTGGGTGTCGTGGAATTCCACCGGGCCCCGGACAATGCACGGTTGACGCGCGCAGCCCTCGAGCACGGTGTGTGGGTGCGGCCCTTCGGTCGGTTGCTCTACGCGATGCCGCCCTACATCTGTTCGGACGACGACTCCCGCCGCATCGCCCACGCCGTGGTGCACGCGGCCCGGGACGTGACAAGGGAGGCCGGAGCATGAACGCGCACACGGAAGCGGCCGCGGCCGGAACCGCCGCGGGACCCCTTGACGATTGGCTTCACGACCGGGCGCGGGAACGCGACGAACTGGGACTGCGGCGTGAACTGCGGCCCATGCGAGGGCCGTGTGTGGACCTCGCGTCCAACGACTACCTGGGCCTGTCGCGGGACCCCCGCGTCGTGGCCGCGGCGCACCGCGCACTGGACGGGTACGGGGCCGGTTCACGGGCGTCGCGGCTCGTCACGGGCACATTGCCCGTGCACGAGGAGCTCGAGCGCGCCCTGTGCGAGCTCACGGGTCAGCCCGCGGCCCTGGTCTTCTCGAGCGGGTACGCGGCGAACACGGGTGTGCTCACGGCGTTGGGAGATGTGGACACCCTCATCGTCTCGGACGCCCACGTGCACGCCTCCCTCGTGGACGGTGCCCGGTTGTCCCGCTCGCCCGTGCGGATCGCGCGGCACTCGGACGTGGCCCACGTGGAGCAGCTGCTGGCGGAGCGGTCGCAGTCGCGGGCGATCGTCGTCGTCGAATCCTTGTACTCGGTGTGGGGGGATCGCGCACCGCTCGAGGCGCTGGCGCGGGTGTGTCGCGCGCACGATGCGTTGTTACTCGTGGACGAGGCCCATGGGATCGGGGTCGCCGGCCGTGGTCGCGGGCTCGTGCACGAACTCGGTCTCGCGGGCGCGCCGCACGTGGTCCTGACCGTGACGCTGTCCAAGGCGCTCGGCGCGCAGGGCGGGGCGGTGCTCGGGTCCGAGCTGCTGCGCGACCACCTGCTCAACCGTGCGCGCCCGTTCGTGTACGACACCGCCCTCGCACCGGCGAGTGCCGCGGCCGCCGCGGAGGCCGCCCGGATCGTCCTCGGGCGGCCCAACCTTGCGGACCGGTTGCACGAGCGCGCGGCCTTCGTGGCCCGCGCGCTGGACGTGCCTCTCGCGCAGGCTGCGGTGCAGTCGGTGCCCGTGGGATCGGCGGAACTCGCCGTGGACGCGGCCCGGACCCTGCGTGAGCGTGGGGTGGCGGTGGGATGCTTCCGCCCGCCGTCGGTGCCGGACGGCATCAGCAGGCTGCGTCTCACGGCGCGCGCGAACATGGAATTACAAGAATTGTCGGGGGCGGTGGATCGGGTGCGGGAGGTTCTGCGCGCTCTGGAGCCGTCCACGCCGGGAATGGGCGCCGGCCCCGGCCGGATCGCGCCGTCGCGACCCGTTCCGGCCCCGGGTTCCGGCGCCGATAGAGGTACGCCATCCGTCCAGGAGGTCACCGCATGACTCACAACCCACTCGCCCATGCGCCCCTTCCCCGTATCACCATCGTCACGGGGACGGACACGGACGTGGGCAAGACCTACACGACCGCGGCGCTCGCGGTGGCCGCATGGTCCTCCGGAGTCCAACGGATCGCGGTCTACAAGCCCCAACAGACAGGCGTGCGCGGGGACGATCCGGGGGACGTTGACGACGTCGCTCGGCTGGCTCATACCGTCGGCGTGCCGTCCGCGGCGCTCACCGTGGCGGAGGGACAGCGGCTCACCGAGCCCATGGCCCCGCCTCCCGCGGCGGCGATCGACGGGGTGGACCTTCTGTCGATCACCGCGCACGTGGAGCGGGTCATGGAATTACAGGAATCCCACGACCTCGTGCTGGTGGAGGGCAGCGGGGGAGTGCTCGTGGAACTGGACGGGCAGCAGCACACGATCGCGGATCTGGCGCGGGAGCTGCAAGGCCGCGCGGGGGAGGACGTCGGGACGGTCGTGGTGACCCGCCCGGACCTGGGAACCCTGAACCACACCCTGCTGACCCTGGAGGCCCTGCACCACCGGGGCGTGCGGGTGTCGGGGGTCGTGCTGGGATCCTGGCCAGCTCACCCCGATCCGGTGCAGGAATCCAATCGGGACTACCTGGCGGACCTGCCGGATGTGAGCGGCCACCACATCCCCCTACTGGGCGCGGTCCCCGCGGGATGGAACGTCGGCGTGAGCTGAAGACGGCACATGGACGGGGCTCACGAGCCCTCCACCGCCGCCCCGTAGAGCCGCTCGAAACGGTCGTGGACACCCCGGTAGTACTCCTGCGCGGAATCGCGAGGGGTGTACGTCCCCGCGGGTTCCGGGGATGAGCACTCCACGTCCGGTGCGAGTGACTCCAGCATGAGCAGGGCATTGCCGCGGCACGTGGACCGCTTGATGGTCTGGTGGATCACGGGGGTGCCCAGGTAGTCGCCCAGGATTTGCAACCAGGACGGCAACTCCTGGGTGACCCGGCCCGCCGCCACGATCCGCTCCACGTCCGTGGCGGCCCGTTCCAGCTCGTCCGACACCCTCCGGTAGGAACCAGCGATCCCCTCCAGCATCCCGCGCGCCATAGCGGAGGCATCCGTGGACGCTGACACATCTGCGAACACCGCCCGCGCACTGCCCGCCCACCCGGTGGAGCGTTCGCCGGTCAGGAAGGGGAGCACCCCGGGGGTGTCGGGGGAGGGATCCGCGGCGGCGATCTCGTCGAGTACGACGCCGTCGAGCGCGAGGGTGTCGAGCAACCAGCTCACGGCGCGGCCCACGTCGTTGAGGGCGCCGCCCAGCAGGCACCGGGAGGAGTCAATGCGGTAGCACCACAGCCCCGGCGGGATGTCCTGGGGGCGGTGGTGCAGCAGGACCCGCATGGCGCCGGAGGTCGCCGCAGACGCGACGATCGTGTGCTCGTCCGATCCGCCCACCCCCAGGTTGGCGCACAGCCCGTCCGCCACGGGCGCGAACCACTGCGCGTCCGCGAGCCCCTGCCAACGCGCGGTGCGATCGGGATCCACGTCCGGCAGCGGCTCGTGGGGTTCGAGGACCGGGGAGAGCGCGTCCGCGGTGATGCCGGCGGCCTTGAGCATCCGCCGATCCCAGTTGCCCGAACGGCGGTTGAGCAGCCCCGTCCACGCGGCGGTCGCGGTACCCGCGGCGGTGGTGCCGAGCAGACGCAACCACACGTACTCGCCGATGCTCAGCCAGCGCTCTGCGGCCTCGAAGTCCTCGGGGCGCGTTTCCGCGAGCCACCGGAACCGCGGGGCCAGGTAGCTCGTGTGCAGGCGCGCGCCCACGGTCTGCTGGACCTGCCGTTCGTCGAGTTCCTCGCGCATTTGTTTCAGCTGCGGCGCGCACCGTGAGTCGGCGTACGTGAAGCATTCGGTCACGGGGTCACCCTTCGCGTCCACACCCACCAGGGAGGACGCGAAGGAGTCCAGGCCGACGCCGCGCACCCGCCCCGCGAGCTCCTTCCGGTCGCACACCACGTCCAGGATCTCGCGGATCTCGTCCACCACCTGGTCCGGGTCGATCACGGAGGTGCCGTCCGCCGCGGTGGTGAACGCGTGGGGGATCTTGTGGCGGTACCCGCGCACGGGTGTCCCGGTGGCGTCATGCACGGAGCCGCGCGTGGCGGTGGAGCCGATGTCCAGGGTCATCACCAGGGGGTCCTGCGCCCGGTCCAGTTCCACGGCGAAGTCCACGCCGTCGTCCATGCACGGTGTGTTCTTGTGCTTGCCCATCTGCGTCTTGCTCCCTCGCGGTTGTGCCGTCCTCCCAGTCTAGGGACGGGCCCGGTGCGCGCTCGGCGGACGACGGCGCCGGGGTCCGGGGCGCGCGGGACGGACGGCGGCGTCGTCGTCCCCTCGTCCCGAATGGTGAGACTGCTGTCTGCTATGTGAAAACTGTGTCGGGGTCACGCGTATCCTGGAGGGAACACTTTTTGCCGGGAGAACGGCGCATTTCGCCTCGTCCACATCCCGGTCCAGCCTTCGGGAAGGGGTCACAGTGCCGCAGCTACGTTCAGCAACGTCCACCACCGGTCGGAACATGGCGGGTGCCCGCGCCCTCTGGCGCGCCACCGGCATGGGCAGCGAAGACTTCGGCAAGCCGATCATCGCGATCGCGAACTCCTTCACGCAATTCGTCCCCGGTCACGTGCACCTGAAGAACATGGGGGAGCTCGTGGCCTCCGCGGTGCGCGAGGCCGGAGGCGTGGCCAAGGAGTTCAACACCATCGCCGTGGACGACGGCATCGCCATGGGCCACGACGGCATGCTGTACTCCCTGCCCTCCCGGGACATCATCGCCGACTCCGTGGAGTACATGGTCAACGCGCACTGCGCGGACGCCCTGGTGTGCATCTCCAACTGCGACAAGATCACCCCCGGCATGCTCATGGCCGCGCTGCGCCTGAACATCCCCGTGGTCTTCGTCTCCGGCGGCCCCATGGAATCCGGCGAGGGCGTGGAGGGCGTGGTGGAGCACCGCGTGGACCTCGTGGACGCCATGGCCCTGGCCGTGGACGAGTCCGTCACGGACACGCAGCTGGCCCAGATCGAGGAGAACGCGTGCCCCACGTGCGGTTCGTGCTCCGGGATGTTCACCGCCAACTCCATGAACTGCCTGACCGAGGCGCTGGGTCTGTCCCTGCCCGGCAACGGCACCACGCTGGCCACGCACGTGAACCGCAAGCGGTTGTTCCTGGAGGCCGGGCGGCGGATCGTGGAATCCGCCAAGCGCTATTACGAGCACGACGACGACTCCGTGCTGCCCCGCAACATCGCCACCAAGGCAGCGTTCCGCAACGCCATGGCCCTGGACATCGCCATGGGTGGGTCCACCAACACGGTGCTGCACATCCTGGCCGCCGCGCAGGAAGCCGAGGTGGACTTCAATCTCTCGGACATCGACGCGCTGTCCCGGAAGGTCCCGTGCCTGGCCAAGGTGGCGCCGAACTCCACCAAGTATCACATCGAGCACGTCCACCGGGCGGGCGGCATCCCCGCGATCCTGGGTGAACTGCGGCGCGGCGGGCTGCTGAACGAGGACGTCCACACCGTCCACTCGCAGACCATGGGCGAGTGGTTGGACGAGTGGGACATCCGCTCGGGCAAGGCATCCGACGCCGCCAAGGAGTTCTTCCTGGCGGCACCGGGCGGCGTGCGCACCACCCAGGCGTTCTCGCAGGCCAACGAGTACGAGGACCACGACGTGGACGCCGCCGAGGGCTGCATCCGCTCCGTGGAGCACGCCTACACCAAGGAGGGTGGGCTCTGCGTGCTGTTCGGCAACATCGCCGAGGACGGCGCGGTGATCAAGACCGCCGGGATCGACCCCGACCTGTTCCACTTCACCGGCCGGGCCTTCGTGGTGGAGTCCCAGGACGAGGCCGTGCACGAGATCCTCTCCAAGAACGTGAAGGAGGGGGACATCGTCGTCATCGCCTACGAGGGACCCAAGGGCGGACCGGGCATGCAGGAGATGCTGTACCCCACGAGCTACCTCAAGGGCCTGGGGCTCGGGAAGAAGTGCGCGCTCATCACGGACGGCCGCTTCTCCGGGGGCACCTCCGGGATCTCGATCGGCCACATCTCCCCGGAGGCCGCGGCCGGCGGTGCCGTGGGTCTCATCGAGCACGGTGACGAGATCGAGATCGACGTGGAGAACCGCGTGCTGCGGGTCAACGTGGACGACGCCGAGCTCGCGCGCCGTCGCCAGGAGAAGGGTGACGCCCCCTGGAAGCCCACCAAGCCGCGTGAACGTCGCGTGTCCAAGGCGCTGCGGGCGTACGCTTCCATGGTGACCTCCGCGGACAAGGGCGCAGTGCGCGTCGTGGAGGACTGAGGACGGTCCGACCCGGGCGGTCAGGACGAAGGGAACAGGTATGTCCCAGAACGGCCCGCAGTTGACCGAGGCCCAGGAGAAACACATCCTGCGGCGGCGCTTCGAGGACGAGACGGCGGGGTTCCACAAGGGGCTGGGCGCCCGCCAGTTGCAGATGATCGCGATCGGCAGCGCGATCGGGACCGGGCTGTTCCTGGGCGCCGGTGGCCGTTTGGAGCAGGCCGGTCCGTCCCTGTTCCTGCTGTACGCGGTGTGCGGTTTCTTCGGTTACCTGATCCTGCGCTCACTGGGCGAACTCGTGGTGCACCGGCCGTCCTCCGGTTCGTTCGTCTCCTACGCCCGTGAGTTCTACGGCGAGAAGGCCGCGTACGTCTCCGGGTGGTTGTACTGGCTGAACTGGGCCATGACAGCGGTCGCGGATGCCACGGCCATCGCGATCTACATCAAGTGGTTCGGTCAGTACAGCGCGTTCGTGGCGGGGATCCCGCAGTGGATCCTCGCATTGATCGTGGTGGTCCTAGTGGTGTCGCTGAACCTGGTCTCGGTCAAGGTGTTCGGCGAGCTGGAGTTCTGGTTCTCTCTGATTAAGGTCCTGGCCCTGGTGGTCTTCCTGGTCATCGGCACGTTCTTCGTGCTGTTTGGCACGCCCACCGGTTCCGAGGTGGGGTTCTCCCTGATCCGGGACAACGGGGGCCTCTTTCCGTCCGGCGTGCTGCCGGCGCTCATCGTGGTGCAGGGTGTGGTGTTCGCGTACGCCGGCATCGAGCTCGTGGGCACCACGTCCGGGGAGACCCGCAACGCGGAGAAGGTCATCCCCCGGGCCATCAACACGGTGATCCTGCGGATCGCGGTGTTCTACGTGGGCTCCGTCCTGCTGTTGTGCCTGCTGTTGCCCTACACCGCCTACAGCGCCACCGAGAGCCCGTTCGTCACGTTCTTCTCGTCCATTGGCGTGGACGCGGCGGGGCCCATCATGCAGCTCGTGGTGATCACCGCGGCGCTGTCCTCGCTCAACGCAGGCCTCTATTCCACCGGGCGCATCGTCCATTCCATGGCGCAGGCCGGTTCCGCCCCGAGGTTCACGGGCAAGCTGTCCGCGTCCGGTGTGCCCTACGGCGGCATCCTGTTGACCGCCGGGGTGGCCGTGCTCGGCGTGGGGCTGAACTTCGTGGTCCCGGAGCAGGCGTTCGAGATCGTGCTGAACCTCGCGGCACTGGGCACCATGGCGGGCTGGGCCGCGATCTCGCTGTCCCACCAGCGATACGTCTCCCTGGCGCGGAAGGGCTTCTACAACCGCCCGACCTACCGGGCACCGCTGGCGCCGTTCACCAACTGGCTGACCATGTTCTTCCTCGCGGGGGTCCTTGTGCTGATGGCTGTGGACTACCCCGTGGGCACCTTCACCCTGGCGTCCTCCCTGGTGCTGATCCCGGTCCTGGTGATCGGGTGGTTCATGGTGCGGGGCAGGGTGCGCGAGATCGCCGCCGAACGCGAGGGCTTCACGGGGGCGTTCCCGGTGCTCGCGGAGCGGCCCGCGGTGGGCGCGTTCCGCCCGGTGGGCCGGGAGAACTCCACGGGTTCCGGGTCCACCACGTCCACGGCGTCCCTGCATCGGGCCCCGGGGCCGGGTTCCACCGACGGTGCCCCGACGCCGCCCCCGGGGCACCAGGGCCCGGGGCACCAGGGCCCTGACACGTCCCGCTGACACTCACACGGGGCCCTGTTTCCGCTACTGTGACCTAGATCAGTGCAACAGCACACGTCAGTCACCCGGTTCCCCGCTGCCCATCGCGCAGCGGCCGGAACCGTCTTGAGGCAGAATTCCGGGGAATCACATGGATGCGTTGACAGAACTCGTGGGAACGCTGGGCGGTTACATCTGGTACGTCGTCTTCGCGATCCTGATTGGTGTGGGGTTGTACCTGACCATCCGCACCAAGGCCATTCAGCTACGCGGGATCCCCGAGATGTTCAGGGTGCTCACCGATCCGCCCGGTGATGCCGAGAACGGCCGGAAGGGCATCTCCTCGTTCCGCGCGTTCACGGTCTCCGCGGCCGCTCGCGTGGGCACGGGCAACATCGCCGGTGTGGCCATCGCCATCAGCCTGGGTGGGCCCGGCGCGGTGTTCTGGATGTGGGTCATCGCCGCGATCGGCGCGGCCAGCGCGTTCGTGGAGTCCCTGCTGGGGCAGCTGTACAAGGTCAAGACCGGCGACGGCTACGTGGGCGGTCCCGCGTACTACATGGAGCGCGGGCTCAACAAGCGCTGGATGGGTCTGCTGTTCGCGGTCATCATCACCGTGACCTACGGTTTCGTGTTCAACTCCGTGCAGTCCAATTCCATCGTGGACGCCGTGAGCGGGTCCTTCGACGTGGACATCACCAACGGCCAGGGCATGTGGATGCGTGTGGTCCTGGGTCTCGCGCTCGTGGTCATCACCGCGGCCGTGATCTTCGGCGGCATCCGCTCCATCTCCTCCGTGACGCAGATCCTGGTCCCCGTCATGGCCGTGCTGTACCTGGTCTTGGGGCTGCTCGTGGTGGTCCTGAACATCACCGCGGTCCCCGGCATGCTGCTCATGATCGTGGAGGGTGCGTTCGGCATCCGTGAGTTCGTTACGGGCAGCGTGCTCGGTGTGATCATCCAGGGCATGAAGCGCGGTCTGTTCTCCAACGAGGCCGGCATGGGTTCCGCGCCCAACGCCGGTGCGACCGCGTCCATCTCCCACCCGGCCAAGCAGGGCTTCGTGCAGTCCCTGGGGGTGTTCTTCGACACCATGCTCGTGTGCTCGATCACCGCGTTCATCGTGCTGCTCTCCAACCCCACGTTCGGCGACGAGCGCCAGGGTGCCTCCCTCACGCAGAGCGCCCTGGGCATGCAGCTGGGTGACTGGGCCGTGCACTTCCTGACCGTGGCGATCTTCCTGTTCGCGTGGTCCTCGGTGATCGGCAACTACTACTACGGCGAGTCCAACATCCGCTTCATGACCAAGTCCCGTGCGGCCATGAACATCTACCGCTTCGCCGTGCTCGTGTGCGTGTTCTTGGGCGCCATGCTCGCGCTGGACCTCGTGTGGTCCCTCGCGGACCTGTTCATGGCCCTCATGGCCACGCTGAACCTCATCGCGCTGTGCATGCTCGCGGGTGTCGCCGCCAAGGTGCTGGCCAACTACATGGAACAGCGCAAGGCCGGGGTGGAGCCCGTGTTCAAGGCCGGGGACGTCCCCGGGATCACCGGTCTCTCCGCCTGGGACGGCACGGACACCGTCACACTCCCCGTGTTCTGGGAACAGCGCGCCAACCAGAAGAACGGGGCGCGCCCCTGAGAGCGACCCGTACGCGGCGTCGTCGTCCCCGGCTCTTTGCAGGGGCGACGACGCCGCACGCGTCCCCGCGCGCAGGTCGTCGTCTGTGCGCGGCGCGCGCGGACGACGCCGCTCGCGGGGGCCGCTCGACGGCTGCGCTCAGCCGCGCTCGGGCGAGGGGCTCGGGGAATCGCCCGAGCCGTCCGCGAGATCCTGCTGGACCTGGGTGTCGATCGCGCCGGTGAGGGCGTCGTCGTCCGCGGGGGAATCGTGGGCCGCGTCCCGGAGCTGGTGCTCGTTGAACTCGGAGAACTCCTTGTCCTGCGCGCGACGCTTGGTCAGCAGGGCGCGGATTCGGTTGCGGCGCCCGGCCTCCACGCTGATGTCCTCGCGGTGACGGAACCACCACCACAGCATGACGACCACCAGGACCATGCCCACGTACCCGATGATCGGGTAGACCACGCTCATCAGGGTGCCGAAGCCCACGAGGCTCACCACGTAACCCACCGCGCACAGGCCCAGGAAAATCGGGACGTAGCGGTGGCGGTGGTTCACGGTGACCCGGCGACCCAGGGCGTAGAACATGCTGATGGTCGTGTTGTAGATCATCACGAACGTCACCACAACCATCCCGAGTGCGGCCCAGGGGTGCATGGTCTGGAAGAGCTGGAGCATGGGCACCTCGGAGCCGCCCACGGCATCGAAGTTCACGAGTAGGGCGAAGGCGTTCATGGCCAGAAGAACGGTGTAGACCACGCCGCCCAGCAGCCCGCCCCAGCCGGCATCGCGCGGGTTGAGGGCGTTGCCGCCGATCACCAGGGACATGGACACGCCCAGCATCAGGGCCATGCACGTGTAGTTGATCGCGGACAGCCACCACGGGCTCACGGGGGAGCCCGCCTGCACCGCGAGCTCGTGCAGCGATCCGAGATCCACGGGGAGCTTGGTCAGGGTGTAACCGAACGCCACGATCACGGCCACGAAGATCGCCGGGGTGACCGCCGAGATGATGTTGGTGACCTTGTTGACGTTGAGCAGCCCCGTGACCATCACGAGCACCACCATGATGGCCGAACCGATCCACGCGGGCAGCCCGAACTGTTGTTCCAGTGTGGAACCCGCGCCGGCGAGCATCACGATGCCCATGGCCAGCAGGGTCAGACTCACCGCGATGTCCAGGAACCGGGACACCACGGGAGAGGACACGGACCGGAAGACCCGGCGGTGCTCGTCCGCCAGGAAGTAGCTGCCGATGTGGATGATCACGGCACCCGCGGCGATCATCAGGATCCCCGAGACCACCGCGCCGGCCAGCCCCCAGACACCGAACGAGATGAAGTACTGGATGACTTCTTGACCGGTGGCGAAACCGGCACCCACCAGCAGGCCCACGAAGGCCAGGGTGACTTGCAGGGTTTTCTTGGCGGACACGGGAGCAACTCCTCGGGGGTCGGACGGTTCTCATGTGGCTCGGACCACATTCCAGGTCTTCTCCACTGGTCAAGCATAGGGAGTGGGCTCGTCCGCGCCACGTGGCAGCGGCCTGCCCGTGACGTGATGATGCCGACACCTCCCGACTCAGGGGTCGGCGGAATACGCGGAGGTGGAGCATTCGACGAAGGGCGCACCCCGTGACGCAGCAGTGGCAGGCAGATCTCGAGAGCTTGGTGGCCGGTTAGGACGCCGTCCGCGACGACGCCCCGCAGCAGGAGGTCCTGGTGTGCTCCGGGGAGGCGGGATCGTTCGACGCCCCCATGGGTGACTACTCGCGCTTCGAGGTGGACGAATGGGGTCACCCGTGGTGCACTCCACCCTGAGCGACCCGCACTCGCAGGGCCGATAGCCCTCGCGATTTAACTGAGTAAAAGCAGGGTTTCGCGCCCAAATCTGTTTTTACTCCACTAGAAATTCGATTTCCGGTGCGGGCGTCAGCGGGGGTGGCCGGTCAGCGGCGTCGGCAGCGGCGCGCCGGCGCCGTCGCGCCCCGGTCTCAGGCCAGGACCTGGCGCTTCGAGGAGATCACTCCGGTGTTGAACCCGGCCAGGTGAAGACCGCCGTGGAAGCGCGCGTGCTCGATCTTCACGCACTGGTCCATCACCACGTCCAGCCCGGCGTCCTCCGCGATGGCCGCCGCTTCCTCGTTCCACGAGCCCAGCTGCAGCCACAGGGTCTTGGCGCCCACGGCCACGGCCTCCCGAGCCACGTCGGGCAGGTCCGCGTCCTTGCGGAACACGTCCACGAGGTCCGGGACCTCGGGCAGCTCCGCGAGCGACGGGTAGGCCTTCTGGCCCAGCACCTCGTCCAGCACGGGGTTCACGAAGTACACGCGGTACGGGCTCGACGACTGCAGGTACGTGGCCACGAAGTAGCTCGCACGGGACGGCTTGTTGGACATCCCCACGATCGCGATCGAGCGCGTGCCTCGGAGGATGCCGAGCCGTTCGGGGGCGCTGGGGCCCACCCAGGTGCGTTGCGTGCTCATACCTATTCTCCTTCGGCTCCGGGCAGCGCGCAGGCCGCCGCACTGTTGTCCTGGTCCAGGGTGGTGCGCGCCGCGTCCGTGAGCGCGGCGGAGGGGGCGACGACGCCGCCGTCCCGGTTCCTACCGCTGGCTGCGCTCAGTGCCTGGTCCAGGTCCCACAGGATGTCCGCGGCGTCCTCGAGACCCACGGAGATCCGGATCAGGTCCTCCTTGACCCCGCCCGCGGCGAGCTGTTCGGAGCTCAACTGCTGGTGGGTCGTGGATGCGGGGTGCAGCACAAGGGTGCGGGCGTCCCCGATGTTGGCCAGGTGTGAGGCCAGTTGCAGGCTCCCGATGAATCGGGCGCCCACCTCACGGCCGCTCAACTCGTCCGTGCCGGCCACACCGAAGGCGAAAACGGATCCGATGCCGTGGGGCAGGTACTTCTGCGCGCGTTCGTGGTGGGGGTGGCCCTCGAGTCCCGCGTAATTGACGTAGGAGATGCGTGGATCCGTGGCGAGCCACTGCACGACCTCCTGCGTGTTGGCCACGTGGGCGTCCATGCGCTGGGGGAGGGTCTCCACACCCTGCAGCAGGTTCCACGCGGCCTGCGGGGTCAAGGACGGCCCGATGTCCCGCAGCTGCTCCGAACGCAGTTTGGTCAGGAACCCGTACTCACCGAAGTTCCCCCACCACGTCACGTTGTTGTACGAGGGAACCGGTTCGGTCATGGCCGGGAACTTCCCGTTGCCCCAGTCGAAGCGGCCGGATTCGACCACCACGCCGCCCAGAGTGTTACCGTGCCCGCCCAGGAACTTGGTGATCGAGTGGATCACGATGTCCGCGCCGTGCTCGAACGGGCGGCACAGGTACGGGGTGTTGAGCGTCGCGTCCACGATGAGCGGCACGCCTGCTTCGTGGGCCACCGCGGCGAGCCCCTCCAGATCCGCGATCTCCCCGGAAGGGTTGGCCACGAGCTCGGTGTACACGGCCTTGGTGTGTTCGGTGATCGCGGCCTTGTAGTCGGCGGGCTCGGTCCCGGGGACGAAGGTGGTTTCCACACCGAAGCGACGCAGGGTCACGTCCAGCTGGGTGACCGTTCCGCCGTAGAGCTGGGACGAGGCCACCACGTGGTCACCCTGGCCACACAGCGCGGCGAACGTGATGAACTCGGCGGCCATCCCGGAGGACGTGGCGACCGCCCCGATCCCGCCCTCGAGGGAGGCGATGCGCTCTTCCAGGGCCGCCACGGTGGGGTTGCCGATGCGCGAGTAAATGTTGCCGTACTTCTGCAGCGCGAACAGGTTGGCGGCGTCGTCGGCGTCCTTGAAGACGAACGAGCTGGTCTGGTAGATGGGCACGGAGCGGGCGCCGTGCTCGGCGTCCGGGGTGCCGCCGGCGTGCAGGGCGCGGGTGCGGAAACCGAACTGGTGCTCGGCCATGGATGTCCTCCTCGTCGGCCGGGTACGGCTCCCGTCCGACAGCTGCCCGGGGCCGCGCAGCACTCCATCGGTCCTGGCGGTAGCACCGTGCAGTTGGCCGAGCACTGCGGGTTGCTGCGGCGTCATGGATCCAGGTCTCTCGGCCGCTCGGGATGGTGCGTCTATTGTGTCGCGCGCGTGGGTGACGGACCAAACCGTGCGGATCGCAGCCACCCGAAAGCGGGTGCGATTGATTCAGAGGGCGCGCGCCACGGGTGCCCCGCCGCGAAGGTCACGCTACAGAACAGGTTCCAGCGTTCTCTGGCCCGCAGGATCCCGGATGCCACGGTGGTCGAGGACTCACGCTCGGCGGCCCGCACCACCGCGCGTCCCGCCGGGCCGTTGCGGCTGCCCTTTCCCCGGTGGCGCAAGGGCTGACCCGCCCGTCCGCGGTTAGGCCCCCGGTCGGTGGGGCCCGCGGTGAAAGCGGTGAACTTCCCGCCTGCGGGGTCGCCGACTGCTGGTGAGCTCGCTGGCTTCGGGGCGGAACTCAGCCGTACTTCTCGGGGTCCTTCCGGCGCAGGTTCTCCCGCGCCACCGCGGTGAGGTTCTCGAGTGGCAGCCCCGCCGGGCAGACCCCCGTGCAATCGCCCAGCAGGGAGCACGGGCCGAACTCGTGCTCGGCGGCGTCGAGCACCTTGCTCGAGCGTTCGTCGCGTTCCTCGGGCGTCTTAGCGAGCGGCGGCAGTTCCTTGAGCAGCGTGCCCACGTAGAGCTGGCCCGAGCCGTTGGGGCACGCGGCCACGCACGCGCCGCAGCTGATGCACCCAGCGGTGTTCAATGCCTTCATCGCGACCGGGAACTTGGCCTCCTTGGCCACGCGCCGCAGGGCCTTCTTGTCCACGGACAGGTCCTTCTTGACCGGGAACGCTCCCGCGCGCAGGGGCTCGATGAAGATCTCGTCCCCGTCCCGGTAGGCCCTGAGCGACTGCGTGCACGAGGCCCGGTTCTTCTCCGGCCCGTGGGCCACGCCGTCCACGGTCACGCCGCACTTGCCGCAGATGCCCTCGCGACAGCCGTCGTCGAAGCTCACCGGCTCTGCACCCTGGCGCTCGAGCGTCTCGTTGACGGCATCGAGCAATTCGAGCACGCTCATCTCCTCGCGGGCCTGCACGGGGTGGACGGTCTCGAAGCCACCGGGCTCGTCCTCGCCCGCCTGGCGCCACACGTGAACGGTCAACAGCATCAGCGCACCACCTTGGTCAGTACGGCCACGGGAATGCTCACGTTCCCCAGGGCGACGACGCCGCCCACGGCCTTAGCGATCGTGTCCACCTGTCGTACCCGTCGGGCGGTTCCGGTCACCCCGGTGTCCATCGCGGCGGTCCGCAGGCCATGGATCATGTGTCCGGCGAGCGCGGCCATCGAGGCCGTATAGAACACCGCCACGGACGGCCGGGACAGGCTCGCCACCAGGTTGCCGTACGCGTCACCGTGGGTGTGGCTTACGGAAGCAGCAGGCCGGGCGCCCGCCGTCAGGTCCAGCACGTGGTACACCGTGAACAGTCCGAGCACCGCGCCCGTGGAGCGCATCGAGCGGGCGATGATTCGGGGGACGGAGCGGCGTCGGCCTCGGGGACGCTGACGTGGCGCGTGGCGGTCGAAGTGGCTGGCCAGGAAGGCTCCGTCGAACGCCGCTTTCCGGTACCGTTGCGTCCCGCTCGGGGCAGGCGCGGTGGGGAAACCGTTCCGTATCTTCTGAGCGGCGGCGCCCACCCGCCACGTGATCGGCCGGAGCGCATCAGCGACCGTGCGGCCCTCGGCGCTCATGGCCCGCAGCGTGAGCTCGGTTCCGGCCAACACGTGGGTCGCAGCACTTCCGATCAACCCGATACGCACGACCCACAGCACGGAGTTGCGGGGCAGCACCGGCGCGCCCACCGTGCGAATGAACTCGGCGTATTCGTTGTAGTGGTCCCGGCCTAGGTAGACCTGCATGTTCCCGGCCATGTGCCCCACAGTGAACACGCTCAACACGGTGCCCGAGGCGGCCATGGCGAGCTTGAGGTCGGAGCTGTGGGTGTCCCCGAACATGCGCTGCCAGGCATCGCCGGCCACGGCAGCAATCCCGGCAGTGACGGACGCGTCCGCGGGGGCGGTGGCCGTGCGGGTAGTGCCGGTGACGGGTCGCTCGGTCGAGGGCTGCGCGGCGGAATTCATCACTGAGCCATCTTAGAAGTTCCTTCGGGGCATAACAGTTCGCGGGGTCACACGCGGTCATGCCCGCAGATCGGGAAGAAGCCTGGGTGGTGGTCATCCGCAGTTGGCGGCGTGGGTTCCCCGGTCGTCTCCTTCGTGCGGATGTTCACCTCCCGATAAGTGACTCACGTGTGCCGTGCGGGCGCGTCCGCGCCGGCCGGGACCGCCACAGATGGATCAGCAGCGCGGCACCCCAGACCAGGAACAGTGGATCCCACAACCATGCGTGACCGATCATGGCTAGTCGCTCGTATCCGGTGGCCGGGCGGATGAGCCCGATGAGCACGGCATTGCTGATCACCGTGTTGGTCCCGCCGTAGACCACCAGGACCACAGCACCCACCCAACTTATGGCCCGCCAGAACCGTCGCCAGGGCACCCTGTCGTAGGCTTCCGCCACTGGAATGACGGCCGCCATGAGCTTGAAAAGCGAAACCATGCCCAGCCCCAGCCCGGCCGCCAGGGGTGCCTCGTAGGACAGCCGTACCGTCCACTGCCCCACGGTGTCCAGCAACCAGTGCCCGCCCAAAGCCCAGTAGAGGCTGAATCCGGCATGCACGACCCCGGCCGCACACGCCAACCAGACCCAGCCGCGACCGCCGTGGGATCGGGGCAACAAGCTCATGTGGTCAAGCTAAGCACGCCCTGCCAAGACCTCCGCGATCGCGTTTAGCGCTTCCTCGTTCTGCAGCGAGGAACGGTCGCCCAGCTGCTCGCCCTCGTAGAGCTGGGTCAGCAGGCGGCGCGTGATCTTCCCCGAACGGGTCTTGGGCAGATCCGGAACCACGATGACCTCGCGCGGTTTGGCGATCGGGCCGATCTCCCGGGCCACGTGCGCGCGCAGCTCCTCGCGGACCTCTTCCGTGGACAGCGATTGCGCATCCGCCGTGAGCACCACGCACGCCAAAATGGCGTGGCCCGTTACCGCGTCGCGGATCGGGGTGGCCCCGGCCTCCACTACGTGGGGGTGGGTCACCAGGGCGGATTCGATCTCGATCGTCGACAACCGGTGCCCGCTCACGTTGATCACGTCGTCCACCCGCCCCAGGATGTAGAGGTCGCCCTCGTCATCGGTGCGTGCGCCGTCCCCGGCCAGGAACCAACCGCGCTCGCCGTAGGCCGCCCAGTAGGAGGACAGGTAGCGCTGCGGATCGCCCCATACCGTGCGGGCCATGGACGGGCCGATCTTGTCGATCACGGCATAGCCCTGCAGGTTGGGGCCCACTTCCTCACCGGCCTCGTCCAGTACCCGCACAGATACGCCGGGGACCGCACGCGTAGCGCAACCGGGCTTGGGGGAGGTGTGCGCTGCGGCCTCGTCGAACGTGCCGGGAGGGGCGAACTGCGGATCGTGCGGGCGCGGGGACGCGACGCACGAGCCCGTCTCGGACTGCCACCACGTGTCCACGAAGGGCACCTCGTCGCGGCCGACCTGGGCGCGCAACCAGCGCCACGCCTCCGGGTTGATGGACTCGCCCACGGAGCCGAGCAACCGGATCGAGGAGAGGTTGTAGACCGGGGGCAGCCCCTTGGGGAACGCGCCCATGAGCGAGCGGATCAGGGTGGGTGCCGTGTAGTAGTTGGTCACGCCGTAGCGCTCGATGATCTCAAAGTGGCGACCGTAATCCGGGGTGTTGGGCGTGCCCTCGTAGATCACCTGGGATACGCCGTTGACCAGCGGGCCGTAGATCTCGTAGGTGTGCGCGGTGACCCACGCGAGGTCCGCGGTGCACCAGTGCACGGTGGAGTCCACCTTGGCGGGGTCGTTCACGGCGGACAGCTCCTCCGGGCGCAGCACCCCGGACGCGTCGGGCACGTCCGGGAGCAGGTCGAACAGCAGGGCGTGGGTGTATGCCGTCTGCACCATGTATCCGCCCATCGTGTGGACCAGGCCTTTGGGCCTCCCCGTGGTGCCGGACGTGTAGATGATGAACAGGGGCGTCTCCGCGTCGAACGCCTCGGGCTCGTGGACGTCCGAGACGCCCGCGGTGAGCTCGTGCCACCACACGTCACGCCCGGGGGTCCACGGCACGAGTTCCTCGTCCTTGGAATGCAGGCCCCGGGTGCCGCGCGGCAGATCGGTGCGCCCGGGCCGGGACGTGCGGCGCACCACGATCACGTGCTCGATGCTGTTCTCACCGCTGCAGGCCTCGTCCGCATTGGTCTTCACGGGAACGACGGCGCCGCGCCGGTTCTGCCCGTCCGTGGTCACCAGGACCTTGGCTCCGGTGTCTTCGACCCGGAACTTGAGGGCTTCTGCGGAGAACCCGCCGAACACGAGCGAGTGGATCGCCCCGATGCGCGCGCACGCGAGCGTGATGATCACGGTCTCCGGGATGACCGGGAGGTAGATGACCACGCGGTCGCCCTTCTCCACGCCCAGTTGGAGCAGGGCGTTGGCGGCCCTGGATACCTCACGCTGCAGGTCCGCGTAGGTATAGACCAGGCGGTCCCCGGGTTCACCCTCGAAGTACAGGGCCACGTGCTGACCACGCCCGGCTGCCACATGGCGGTCCACGCAGTTGTACGAGACGTTGAGTTTCCCGCCTTCGAACCACGCGATCTCGGGCACGGTGTAAGTGGGGTTGCCGTCGTGGTCCTCACCCGTGCGCTGCGGCTTCTCGAACCGGTGAGCCGTGTGCCACGGCTGCGCCCAGTCCAGCCGCCCGGCCTGCTCGACCCAGAACTGCACCCGGGCGTCGTCGGAGATCAACGCCGGGTTCGGTGTGGGGTGAGCGGGGTCTGAGTACGAGTGCGTACCGGTCACGAGTCCTCCTGTGATGTCGATCCGAACGGTTGGTGTCTGCAACGGCCGGGCCCCCGGTCGAACGACCGGGCCGCGGTGGAACGGCGGGCGCCGGCGGGAACCGGGCGGGTTGTCACCTGGTTCCGGCCACGCTCCAGCGCCGCTGCGTCCACCGCTCGAAGATGCCGAGCAGGGCGTCCGTGAGCTTGCCCAGCACGGCCAGCAACACGATCGCGAGCAGCAACCGGTCCGTGCGGCCGTTGTTCTGCGAATCGGTGAGCAGGAACCCCAGGCCCATGGAGGAACCCAGCAGTTCCGCGGCCACCAGGAACAACCACGCCTGGGCCAGGGCCAGGCGCAGCCCGGAGATCACGGAGGGCAGCACCGCGGGCAACTGCACGGTGGTGAAGAGTTTGACCCCGCGCAGCCCGAAGGACCGTGCGGCTTCGATCAGGTGCCGGTCCACGTGGCGCAGCGCGGCGGACACCGTGGTGTACACCGGGAAGAAGGCGCCGATCGCCACCAGGGTCACCTTGGAGTTCTCCCCGATCCCGATCCACAGCAACAGCAGCGGTACCCACGCGAGGGACGGCACGGCGCGCAGCGCGCCGATCGTGGGCGAGCCGATGGCCCGCGCCCACGGGGAGAGCCCCAGCAACGCGCCGAGCAACAGCCCGAGCCCACTGCCGATCAGGAAGCCCACGATCACGCGCTGCGTGGAGATCCCCACGTGCAACCACAGGTCACCGCTGCGCAGCAGCTCCCATCCCGCGGCGAGCACCGCGGACGGGCGCGGCAACTGCACGGGGGAGAAGGTCCCGTTCGTGGAGAGGGTGTGCCACGCGAGCACCAGCAGCACGGGCAGGACGATCCCGATCAGCCCCAGGGCCCAAGGATTGCGCAGCGCGCTGGGACGCGTGCGGGAATCCGCCGCGGCAGGGGTGTCTGATGGGGGTGCGACGTCGCCGGGTGCCACCGCGCCCGCCTCGTGGCGTCCGTTGTCGTCGGACAGTATGGCCACCGCAGTGACGCCAGCTGCTTCGGAGGACGTGCCGCCCGGTGCTTCGCGGGACGCGCCGTCCGAGGACCGCGGTGCGGCGGAGGAGGTGTCGTGAGTGCTCATGAGGACTGCTTCCCTTCGATCACCTGGGCCACGGCGGCCGCATCGGCGTGTTGTGCGTAGTGCTGCTCCACGATGTTCGCGAGCGCCTCGTCCACGTCCTGCTGCGAGGAGACGTCCCCGGATTCCACCAGGATGGGCCCGACCCGCTCGAGCACCGCGAGCTGTTCGGGGCCCGGAACGGGGTCGATGTCCAGGTGGGTGCGCTGCCAGACCCGCCGGGCGGTGTCGCGATCGATGCTCGCGCCTTCCGCGAGGATCGCGATCCCCTCCTCCGGGTGCTGCAGCGCCCACTGCCGCGCGTAGGCGTACGTGTTCACCACGTCCTGCGCACCCGTGGGGTTCAGCTGCAGGAACACCTCCCGCGCGTTGAGGAACCCGTACGTGTTGAACTCCAACTGCCGGTGGAACAGCACGTCCCCGGCCTTCTCCGCGGCGGCCATCACGGGGTCCAGTCCGGACCATGCGGCCACCTGACCGGTGTCCAGCGCGGTGCGCCCGTCCGCGTGCTGCAGGTTCACCACGGTGACGTCCTGTGCGCTCATGCCCGCCGCGCCGAGGGACTGCAGGAGGAAGAAGTACGGATCCGTGCCCTTCGTCGCGGCCACGGACGTGCCCGCGAGATCCGCCACGGTGCGCACGGGGGAGTCCGGGGTGCGCACGAGCGCGGACCACTCGGGCTGTGAGAACAGGTCGATCGTCCTGATCGGCGAGCGGTTGGCACGCGCGAGCAGTGCGGCGGAACCTGCCGTGGAGCCCACGTCCACGACCCCAGCGCGTAGCGACTCGTTGGCCTTGTTGGAACCGGCCGAGTACACCCACGTTACGGTCTGGCCGTGGGCCTCGGCGACCTTCTCGAGCCAGCCCTTGGCCTTGATGATCAGGGACAGCGGGTTGTAGGTCGCGTAGTCCAGGTAGATCTCGTGCGCGGAACCGCCGGCCACACCGCGGCCCGGACCTTCGCCCTCCATGACGCATCCGCTCAGGGGCAGCGCCAGCGCGGACAGGCCGAGTGCCTGCAGTGCGCGGCGTCGGGACAACTGCGCCATGCGCTCAGCGCTCCACGCCGAGCAGGGCCAACAGGTGGGCGCGCAGCGCGGTGATCTCACTGTCCTCGCGGGAGCGCGGGCGGGCCAGCTCGGGGGAGATGATCTCGGCGATGGTCGCGGGGCCCGTGGCCGTTTCCCGCGCGAGCACCACCACGTGATCGGAGAGCACCAGGGCTTCCTCGACGTCGTGGGTGACCATGAGCACGGTCGTGGGATCGGCGCGGTGCACGTCCAGCAACAGGTCCTGCATCCTGATCCGGGTCAGGGCGTCCAGGGCCCCGAAGGGCTCGTCCAACAACAGGACCCGAGGGTTCCGTGCCAGGGCCCTGGCCAGGGATGCGCGCTGTGCCATGCCCCCGGAGATCTCCGCGGGACGGTGATTCGCGTGGTGGGACAGGCCCACGAGCTCCAACAGCTGCGCCACCCGCTGCTTCCCCTCCCGGGCGGGAGTCCCGTCGGGCAGACCCAGCGCCACGTTGCGGGCCACGCTGCGCCACGGCAGCAACCGCGGTTCCTGGAAGCCGACGGCGCAGCGCGGGTCGATCTCGCGCACCACCGAGTCGTCGATCCGGACTTCGCCCTCGCTCGCCGTGCCGAGCCCGGCCACGGCGCGTAACAGGGTGGACTTGCCGCAGCCCGAGGGGCCCAGGACCGAGACGATCTCGCCCGGGCGCACCGTGAACGTCACATCCTGCAACACCCGGTGCGTTCCGGGTCCCTGGTGCGCGGGGAAGGACTTGCCGACCCGGTCGAAGATGACCGCCGCGGCGTCGACGGCAGATTCCGGGCGCGTGAGGATATGGCTCAATTCATCAACTCCATCGTTCCTGGCATTAGCACCTTGCCCGCGTGGGGCTGGTTGCTGCGACGTCAACGAGCCAGGTCTCTCAGCCGCTCCGGATGGGAACCCCACCATTGAACGGGCCGGGAGCCCGCGGGTGCAAATCGTGTGACGCGCCGGGGCGCCGTCGTGACGTGCCGTAACCCGAGGTGTTTCCGAGGACCGGGGATCCCCGTTAGGATCAATGCCACAACGATCACGAGTTCCGACGTTTAGCCCTGGCTTGTCGGACGGCAACCCTCTCCCGTAGCGGGGTGCCCCAGGTGAGGATCGGGCCGCATGACACACCGCATGCGGCAAGTACGGCGCCACACAAGCGCGCTGGACCCGCAAGGTAGGCCGCCGTAGGTGGTGCACGGGGCGCGGGTCGTGTTCCTGCTGAGGGGCTGACCGAGATGAGCAAACGGATTTCCGTCAACGCGTTCGACATGACCTGCGTGGATCACCAGAGCTTCGGGTTGTGGCGCCACCCGCGGTCCCGGGCCACCGAGTACAACACCATCGAGTACTGGACGGAGCTGGCCAAGCTGCTGGAGCGGGGCAAGTTCGACGCACTGTTCCTTGCGGACGTGGTGGGCATCTACGACATCTACAAGAACTCCGCGGCTCCGGCCGTGCGTGACGGGGCCCAGGTCCCGGTCAACGACCCGTTCATGCAGGTCTCGGCCATGGCCGCCGTGACCGAGCACCTGGGCTTCGGCGTGACGAGCGCGGTGACCTACGAGCAGCCCTACACCCTGGCCCGCAAGTACGCCACACTGGATCACCTCACCAAGGGCCGCGTGGGATTCAACGTGGTGACCTCCTACCTTCCGTCCGCTGCGGAGAACCAGGGCCTGCCGCGCCAGATCGAGCACGATACGCGTTACGAGATCGCGGAGGAGTTCCTGGACGTGTGCTACAAGCTCTGGGAGGGCTCGTGGGAGGAGGACGCCGTGGTTCAGAACCGTGAGACGGGTGTCTACGCGGATCCCACCAAGGTCCATCCCATCCGGCACAGCGGGGAGCACTTCACGGTTCCCGGAGCGGGGCTCACGGCACCGTCCCCGCAGCGCACACCGCTGATCTTCCAGGCCGGCGCGTCCTCGCGCGGGCAGGCGTTCGCGGGTAAGCACGCGGAAGCCGTGTTCATCGGCGGGTTGCGCCCGGACCTCACACGTTTCGTGACTGACAAGATCCGCGACCGGGCTCAGGCCGAGGGCCGCAGCCGTGACGACGTCAAGATCTACGCGATGCTCTCCGTGGTCGTCGCGGACACGGACGAGCAGGCCCAGGAGAAGTACCGCGATTACCTGCAATACGTGGACCTGGAGGCCTCCCAGGCGATCATCGGTGGGTGGTCCGGCGTGGACCTGTCCCAGTTCGACGAGGACGAGGCCCTGAACTACATCAAGACCGACTCCATCCAGTCCTTCCTGACCCCGTTCACGCTGCAGTCCAAGGACAAGCAGTGGACGCGCGAGGAGATCGCCAAGCACTGCGCCCTGGGCGGGATGGGTGCCGTGCTCGTGGGCTCCGCACAGACCGTCGCGGATCAGCTCGAGACCTGGGTGGACGAGGGCGGCCTGGACGGCATCAACCTGGCCTACCACGTGAGCCCCGGTTCCTTCGAGGACTTCGTCGAGTACGTGGTCCCCGAGTTGCAGAAGCGCGGGCGCTACCGCACCGAGTACGAGGGCACCACCCTGCGCGAGTCCCTCTACGGCGAGGGCCAGCCGCGGGTCAAGGACACCCACCCCGCCGCGGCCTACCGGGGCGCCTTCGCGGGCGCGAGCTCCGTGGCCACGGCCAGCTCACGCTGAGCCGCCCCGAGCCAGGGGACGACGCAGCGCCGCACCTTCCCGAGGGCACGCGCGACACGCCGCGGCGGCGTTCGCCGAGCACGTGCGGGAGCCCGGACTGTCCTGCCCCGTGGTGGACGGGGGGTGCGGCACGGGACACGCGACCGCGGAGCGCGCACCCGCAGCTGCTGCCGGCGGGCGCTGTGGTGCTGGTGGCGTTCCAGGCCGTGGACGGCGGCCGGCCGGTGGTCTTCTTCGACCATGCGGTGGCGCCCGACTGGCGCTGGCACCCGGACGTGATGGCGGGCCGCCTCTACCGCGCTGGGTTCACGGAGCGGTGGCGCGCAGTGAACCGCCCGGATGCCGAGCACCGTTTCCCAGAGTGTCACCTGCTGACGGTCAAGGAGACGGCCGAGGTACCGTCGGTCCCGGTGGACCGGGGCTGCTCGGCGGGCAGCTGCTGAGCCGACCCGGCGGCCGGGCGGGAGGCCGTGCGAAAGCCGCGGGGTGCCGGGCGGAACGTGCGGGGCACCGCACGACAAGACGGACGATCGGTGGAAGAGGCGGCGGGGAGTGGCAAGGCCAAGGAATGGGGGGTGCTGATGGAGCTGGGCCTGGTCGTGGTGGGCTTCCCGCTGTCGGTGCTGGCTCCCCAGGTGCTGTGACAGGTGTTCGGGGAGCACCAGGCCGTGGGGGCGGTCAGGCTCCTCGCGCAGTTCCTCGGGGTCTGCATGGTCGTCGTGGGGCTCATGCTGGTGGACACGCTGCTGGACGCCCTGTTCTTCGCCCTGACCCGGAGCCGGGTGGCCACCCAGATCTGCTCGGCGGCCGTGTTCGTCGCGGTGGTCGCGGCACTGTTCTCCGTGTGGGTGTCCTGGTCCCTGGGGCTCGTGCTGACGAGCGTGGTGTCCGCTCTGGTGGTGCTGCTCTTCTCGAAGCTCGCCACTGAGCGGTACGCCGCTCTGCTGGGGCGGGACGGTTGAGCGAGGAAGTGTCCAGCAGGGTGGCGCGGTTCGCGGGACCTCACCGTCGTGTGCCGCACCGGCGGACGAGGATGCCTGGCCCCGCGGTCCAGACCGTTCCGTCGGATGCGCCGGCCCCGTAGTGTCGTCGTGCGCTGTCGCGGGCCCCGGTGGGCGTGCGTAGACATTACTCCCGAGTCCATCTGCCCCAATGAGCCGGTGCATATCGCTGTGATGCGGCCTACAGTGATGGCGTAGCCCACATGAGAAGCGCACATGCGAATGCGCCACGAAGGAGTCAGCCATGAAGGTTTTCGGTCACACAGAACCCGGTGCCCCGGCGGAGGAGATCGAGCTGGAGAAGCCCCAGCTCACGGGTTCCGAGGTGCTGGTCCGCGTCACGAACTCGGGGGTGTGCCACTCGGACGTCCACTGTCAGGACGGGTACTTCGACCTGGGCAGCGCGGGGCGTCGCGAGCTGACCGCCTCGGGCGCGCAGTACCCGGTGGTGCTGGGCCACGAGATCGTGGGAGAGGTGGTGGAGGTGGGCCCGCAGGCCACGGTGCAGCCGGGGGACACCAAGTACATCGTCTACCCCTGGGTCGGGTGCGGTGAGTGCCAGGCCTGCCAGGAGGACCGCGAGAACTACTGCAGCGGCGCCAAGCGCAACCTCTCGGTGGCGCTCAACGGCGGCTACGCGGAGGAGGTCCTGGTTCCAGGGGACCGCTACCTGGTGCCGCTGGGCGACATCGACCCTTCCTTCGGTGCCACGCTGGCCTGCTCCGGGCTGACGTCCTACTCGGCCATCCAGAAGATCATGCCGGTCCCCGCGGACAAGCCGGTTGCGGTCATCGGCGCCGGTGGCGTGGGGCTCATGACCATTGCGCTGCTGAAGGCCCTGGGTCACGAGAACATCGTGGCGGTGGACATGAGCGAGAAGGCACTGGAGAACGCCACCGCAATGGGTGCCACGGCCACCGTGGTAGCGGGTGGTGAGGCCCCCCACCAGGACATCGTGGCGGCCGGCGGGGAGAAGATCGCCGCGGCCATCGACCTGGTCAACAACGGGGACACCTCCAGCGCCGCCCTGTTCGCCATGGCCAATGGCGGCACCCTGGTGAGCGTGGGGCTGTTCGGCGGCCAGTTCACGTTCCCCACCGCGCTCGTGGCGTTCAACCTGCTGAACATTCGCGGCAACTTCGTGGGCAGCCTGCCCGAGCTCAAGGAGCTCGTGAAGCTCGCCCAGGACACGGATCTGCCCAAGCCGCCCATCACGGAGCTCCCGCTCACCGCACAGGAGGTCAACTCCGCGCTGGACGGCCTGCGCAACCGCACGTTCAACGGCCGCGCGGTGCTCGTAGCGGGCTGATCCGCACCGGGCCCCGTGCCCACCGTGCACGACGACGCCGTCGCCACCCCGATCTCTGCGGGCGGCGACGGCGTTCGCGCACCCGGGCGAGGAACGGACACTCGCGCCCGCCCCGGGTGGGCGGCACCGAGGGGACGGACGACGCCGCACCCGGCCCCGCGGCGTCGTCGTCCGGGGCGCGTCAGAGCAGGCCGGAAGTAAGGCGGCAGACGTTCTCCACGAACTTGCGCCCCAGCGAGCGCTTCTCCCAGGCCTCGAGGTCCAACAGGGTGGAGTTGGCGCGGAACTGCTCCACCACGTCCTCCATCCGGGTGCGGAACGGCTCGTCCACGATCAACACGGAGACCTCCAGGTCCAGCGCGAAGGAACGCTCGTCCATGTTGGACGAGCCGATCACGGAGACGATGTCGTCCACGAGCACGAACTTGGCGTGCAGCACGGTGGGGGAGCTGTACCGGTAGATCTCCACCCCGGCGCGCGCGAGTTCGGAGTAGTACGAGTTCTGAGCGTGCTGGGCGAGGAACTGGTCCGAGGTCTCACCCACGAACAACTGCACCCGCACGCCCGCCTGGGCCTCCGTGGTGATGGCGTGGAGCAGGGACTCGTCCGGGACGAAGTACGGGCTGGAGATCACCACGCGGTGATTGGCGTTGTAGATCAAGTGGTTGAACAGGCGCAGGTTGTTCTCGGTCTCGAACCCGGGCCCGGACGGCACCACCTGGGCGTACATGGGCCCGGCCGTGTGCTCGAGTGCGGCAGGGGTCTCGTCCAGCAAGAGGTCGTCGGTTTCCGAGTACCAGTCCGAGACGAACACCGCGTTCAACTCGGTGACTACGGATCCCGTGCCCCGGACCATGAGGTCCTTCCACTCGAGGCCCTTCCGCAGGTTCTTCTTCTTGTTGTAGGAGCGGTGGATGATGTTCTGTGAGCCCGTGTAGGCCACCTGGCCGTCCACCACCAGGATCTTGCGGTGGTTGCGCAGGTCCGGGCGCTGCCACTCACCACGCCACGGGCGGATGGGAAGCATGCGCCGCCACGGCACCCCGGAACGGTTGAACTGGCGGACCAGTTCCGCGTACCCCGGGTAACCCAGGGACCCCACGTGGTCGATCAGGATCCGCACGCGCACACCTCGTTCGTGGGCGCGGATCAGGGCATCGAGCAGCTCTCGGGAGACCTGGTCCACGGCCACGATGTAGAACTCGAAGTGCACGTAGTCCGTGGCGCGGTCCACGTCCCGGGCCATCCGGGCCATGGAATCGTGATTGTCGGTGAGGATCTCGAAGTCGTTACCGCCCACCATGGGCAGGGCACCCAGGTTCTGGTTCAGCTCCGCGGTGGTGCGCACCCATTCCGGGTGCTCGGCGAGCTCGGGCCCCAGCGGGAGGCGCTCGGGGGTGTTCTCCTGGATCACGTGGTTCATCCGGGCCTGCTTGGTCATGCGTTTACGCGGTAACCGGGTGGAACCGATCACCACGAACAACAGGAGCCCCGCGTACGGCATCAGGAAGATGGCGAGCAACCACGCGAGCGCCACGGACGGACGGCGCTGATGGGGGATCCAGCCCAGGGCCAGGATCTTCAGGAGCAGGTCCAGGACCGCCAGGATGATGAGGATCCACTCCGGCAGGGTGTCCGCGGGGAGCAGGTCGAAGGGTATCCAGGGGTACATCCGTGACCGTTCGTCAGGGGCGTCGCAGGTAGTAGGTGTCCTCCGAGCCCTCGGAGGGTCGTTTCACGAACCCGCAGCGCACGAGCACCCGGCGTGCCGGTTCGTGGTCGGCCGGGACGGAGCCGTGCACCGCACGGATCCCGGGGTCCTCGAATGCGCGGTCCACGAGCGCACGCAAGGCCTCGGTGGCCAGCCCCTGGTTCTGGTGCTCCGGGACGATGGACCCCTTGACCTCCAGTTCGTGGTCCATGGCGGGTCCCGCGAACCCCGCGGCGCCAATGACCTGCCCCGAGCTGAGCCGGATCACGACGAGCAGGGCGCAGTCGCTCTCCGTGAAGAAGTGCTCACCGGCCTCGATCGCCTCCCGGGCCCAGTCCTCGTTCTCGGGGGTGGGGAAACCCGGCGCGAACTCGGGCAGTCGTGAGCCCCCGGCCACGGCCTCGAGTTCGTCCGGTGTGAACGCGCGCAGCTCCAACCGCTGCGTGCGCAACGGCTGCGGCGGAACCGGCCGCGGCATATCGTCCAACATGGCTCCCTCCGAGGGTTCTCGTGCTCTGGCCCCGGCCCGTCAGCCGAAGTGACGGGGCAGGGTTGATGCGTGGGCGGTCTTCAGCTCGTCCAGCGCCACCGTGAACTCGCCCTGGAAGTCCAGGGCCCCGGCCTCGGTGTCCACCACGCCGATCCGCGCGAACGGGTAGCGGCGCACGGTGCACATGTCCTGGAAGCGCACCTCCTCCGAGCGCGGCACGGCCACGACGGCGCGGCCCTGCGTCTCGGAGAACAACAGCGTGAACAGGTCCACGCCGTCCCGCTCGGCGACCTCACCGAGGCCGATCCGGGCGCCCACGCCGAAGCGCAACGCCATCTCGGCGAGCGTGGCCCCGAGGCCGCCCTCCGCGACGTCGTGCGCGGCGTCGATCATCCCGTCCCGGGACATGTTGATGAGCATGTCACCCAGGACGCGCTCGCGGGCCAGGTCCACGCGCGGGGGCAACCCACCCAGGTGGCCGCGCACGCGCGCCCACTCGGAGCCGTCCAGCTCGTCCGCGGTCTCGCCGAGCAGGTAGATCGCCTGGCCATCCTCACTCCAGCCCGAGGGCGTGCGGCGCGTGACGTCGTCGAACACGCCCATCATGGCAATCACCGGGGTGGGGTTGATGGCCACGCCGCCGGTCTGGTTGTAGAGGGAGACGTTACCGCCGGTCACGGGCACACCCACGGTCTGGCACCCGTCCGAGAGGCCGCGCACGGCCTCCGCGAACTGCCACATGATGTCCGGGTCCTCGGGGGAACCGAAGTTCAGGCAGTCGGACACGGCCACGGGGCGCGCGCCCGCGGTGGCCACGTTGCGGTACGCCTGGGCGAGCGCCAACTGGGCGCCCTGGTACGGGTCCAGGCGGGTGTAGCGGCCGTTCGAGTCCGTGGAAAGGGCCACGCCCAGGTTGGTGCGCTCGTCCACGCGGATCACGCCGGCGTCATCCGGCATGGCCATGGCGGTGTTGCCCTGAACGTAGCGGTCGTATTGGTCGGTGACCCAGTCCTTGGAGCACAGGTTCGGGGAGGCCATCAGTTCCACGAGCGCAGGGCCGAGCTCCGCGCCGGACGGGCGGGCGGCGTCCTCCGGGGAGCCCGTGAAGTGGGCTGCCTGCAGGGCGTCCTGGGATTCGGGGCGCGCGTAGGGGCGTTCGTACACGGGACCGTCGTGGGCCACGGTGCGGGGATCCACGTCCACGATGACCTCACCCTGGTAGTCGATGACCAGGCGGCCGGTGTCCGTGACCTCGCCGATCCACGAGTACTCCACGTCCCACTTGGCCATCACGGCCTCGAAGCCCGCGACCTTCTCGGGGGTGACCACGGCCATCATGCGTTCCTGCGACTCGGACATCAGGATCTCGCCCGGGGTCAGGGACGGATCGCGCAGCAGGACCTCGGTGAGGTCCACGCGCATGCCGCCGTCACCGTTGGACGCGAGCTCGGACGTGGCACACGAGATGCCCGCCGCACCGAGGTCCTGGATGCCCTCCACGAGCGAGCCCTTGAACAGTTCCAGGCAGCACTCGATGAGCACCTTCTCCGCGAAGGGGTCACCCACCTGCACCGCGGGGCGTTTGGAGGGCTTGGAGTCGTCGAAGGACTCGGACGCGAGCACCGAGGCGCCGCCGATCCCGTCCCCGCCGGTGCGCGCGCCGAAGAGCACCACCTTGTTGCCCGTCCCGGACGCGTTCGCCAAGCGGATGTCCTCGTGGCGCATCACGCCCACGGCGAGCGCGTTGACCAGGGGGTTGCCCTGGTAGCACGGGTCGAACTCCACCTCTCCGCCGATGTTCGGCAACCCCAGCGAATTGCCGTAGCCGCCCACGCCGGCCACGATCCCGTGCACCACACGCTGGGTGTCCGGGTGGTCGATCGCGCCGAAACGCAACGGGTCCATCACGGCCACCGGGCGGGCACCCATGGAGATGATGTCCCGCACGATCCCGCCCACGCCCGTGGCCGCACCCTGATAGGGCTCCACGTAGGACGGGTGATTATGGGACTCGATCTTGAAGGTCACGGCCCAACCGTCCCCGATGTCCGTGACGCCGGCGTTCTCACCGATGCCCACCATGAGGTTCTTGCGCATCTCGTCCGTGACCTTGTCCCCGAACTGGCGCAGGTGCACCTTGGAGGACTTGTACGAGCAGTGCTCAGACCACATCACGGAGTACATGGCCAGTTCCGCCGCGGTGGGGCGGCGGCCCAGGATCTCCTTGATGCGCTCGAACTCGGTCTCGTTCAGCCCCAGTTCCGCCCAGGGCAGCTCGGTGTCCGGGGTGGAGGCGGCGTGCTCCACGGTGTCCAGGTTGAAGTGGGTTTCGCTCATGACGACTACTAGATCCCTTTGCGAACGATGGGGCGTGCGGTGCCGGGCGGGCGCTCACGCGGAGGCATGGTGTGGGCCGGGTGCGGTTCCCCGAACTGGCCCGATGACGAACGGATGGGACGCCGCGGTCCTCGCTGCGGGCGAGCGCGGCGTGGACGGGTCAGCGCAATAGGTGTTCCAGGGCGGAGACGAAGACGTCCAGCCCGTCTGTTCCCTGGCGCATCTGGACCGGACCGGAGCCGGAAAGATCGGCGCCGAAGCCCGGTTCCACGGCGTGCTCGGGGTGGGGCATGAGTCCCACCACGTTGCCCCGCGCGTTGGTGATCCCGGCGATGTCGTTGCGGGAACCGTTGGGGTTGCCGCCCGCGTAGCGGAAGACCACCCGGTGCTCGGCCTCTAACTCGTCCAGGGTGCGCTGATCCGCGACGTACTGCCCGTCCTGGTTCTTCAGCGGCACCACGATGGTCTGGCCCTGCTCGAATCGCCCGGTCCACGCAGTGTCCGTGTTCTCCACGCGCAGCGCCTGGTCCCGACAGATGAACTTGAGCTGTTCGTTCTTGATCATGGACCCCGGCAGCAGGTGGGCCTCGGTGAGTACCTGAAAACCGTTGCAGATCCCCAGCACCGGCATGCCCTCCCGGGCATTGGCAGCGTCCACGATCCTGTCCATGAGGGGGGCGAAGCGGGCGATCGCACCGGCGCGCAGGTAGTCCCCGTAGGAGAAGCCACCGGGCAGGATCACGGCGTCCACACCGTTGAGGTCCTTGTCTGCGTACCACAGCGGCACCGCGGTGCCGCCGGCGATCTCGACGGCGCGAGCGGCGTCGCGGTCGTCGAGCGTGCCCGGGAAGGTCACGACACCCACCCGCACGTCCGCGAGTCGAGAATCGGTGGCGGGTTCGGAGAGGTCCGCCACGAGGGGCGTCTGCTCGGCCGTGAGGTTCTGGGCCACGCTCAGTCCTCCTCGGGGGCCACGGAGACGTTCACGACGTCCTCGATCACCGGGTTGGACAGTAGCTTCTCCGCGGCTTCGCGGGCCTGGGCGAGCACCTGCTCGTCCGCTTCGCCCTCGACCGTGAGTTCGAACCGGCGGCCCTGGCGCACCTCCGTGAAACCGCTGAGCCCGATCCGGGGCAACTCATTCGCGATCGCCTTGCCCTGCGGGTCAAGGATTTCCGGTTTGGGCATGACGTCAACGACGATACGGGCCATTTCCACTACTCCTGCGCTTACGGGCCAATCCTCGCCCATCCTATCGGCCCGCGGGTGGGCCGCGGGCAGACGGCAGAGCTGCCGTGCGCGGCCCGCAGGGGATGTTTCCGGACACGGGCGTCCCCTACGATGGAAAGTGTGCTGAGCGTCGGCCCGCCCGGGAGTCCTCCCGGTCACCGGGTCGGCGAAGCGCGAGAGTTCGCCCGGACCCGCTCCACCAGAGAGGACACTGTCATGGGATTCCCTGAACAACAGCAAGAGGCCCCCGGACTGCAGGCCGAGATGAACCCTGTCCCCGATTGCGGTGAGGACAGCTACCGCGGATCGGGCAAGCTCGAGGGCAAGGCCGCGGTTGTCACCGGTGGTGACTCCGGGATCGGCCGAGCGGTGGCTATCGCCTACGCCCGCGAGGGCGCGGACGTGCTGATCACCTACCTGCCCGAGGAGGAACGGGACGCCCGCGACGTCGCCCGCTACATCGAGGAGGCGGGACGCAAGGCCGTCCTGGTCCCCGGGGACCTGTCCGAAGCGGCGCACTGCCGTGCCGTGATCGCGAAGGCCGTGGAGGAGTTCGGCAAGGTGGACGTGCTCGTGAGCAACGCCGCCTACCAGATGACGCGCGAGAGCCTCGAGGAGATCCCCGACGAGGAGTGGGAGCACACCTTCAAGCTCAACGTGGGGGCGTACTTCTACCTGGCCAAGGCGGCCGTGCCGCACATGGCGCCGGGATCGGCGATCATCGGCAGTTCGTCGGTCAATTCGGACATGCCGGTCCCCACCCTGGCGCCGTACGCGGCGACCAAGGCGGCGATCGCCAACTTCTCGGCGAGTCTCGCGCAGTTGCTCGGGGAGCGCGGGATCCGCGTCAATAGCGTGGCCCCCGGGCCCGTCTGGACACCGTTGATCCCTTCGACCATCCCCGCGGAGCAGCTCGAGAGTTTCGGGGACGCGGAGCCCCTCGGGCGCGCCGGCCAGCCCGCAGAACTGGCCCCGGTGTACGTGTTGCTCGCGTCCGACGACGGCAGTTACGTCTCCGGGGCGAGGATCGCCGTCACCGGCGGCAGCCCGATCCTGTGACCCGGCCGCGCTGACGTCACCGAGTCCTCCGGAGGGCGGGTCGTGCCGTTCCTGCGGCGCGATCCGCCGTCCTCCCGTCCCGCCTCACGAGAGAAACGAGCCCCGTGAACGCAACCCCCGACCGCGCCGAGCTCCTGAACAAGGTGTCCCGGCGCCGGGACGGCTACGTGGACCTGCGTTCCTACGCAGCCCTGGGTAACGGGCGCACCGTGGCGCTGGTGGCCCAGGACGGATCCGTGGACTGGTACCCCGTCCCGGACCTGGACTCCGCGCCGCCGTTCGCCAAGCTGCTCGACGCCGAGCACGGCGGGTGTATCGAGCTGCGCCCGGAGGAGGAGTTCGAGGTCACCCGGGAGTACGTCCCCGGGACCAACATCCTGACCACCACGTTCTCCACGGCCTCGGGGACCGTGCGGGTCACCGATTCCCTCAACATGGGGTCCACGGGGCAATTGCCGTGGAACGAACTGGCCCGCTCGGTGGACGGTGTGACCGGGAACGTGGCCATGGTGTGGCGGGTGGCCCCGGGCACCATGTTCAACACCGTCTCCCCGTGGGTCGAGATGATCGCGGGGGAGCCCGTGCTGCGCACGAACCGGGTGGGCATGGGGGTCCGCACCGACGATGCGGGGGAACCGCAGGTGGGGACCCAGCAGATCTCCGGGCGGTTCACCACGCGCCCCGATTCCGAGCACCTGCTCGCGGTGGTCGCCACGCACGATGAGCCCTTGCGCCTGCCCTCGCCCCGTGAGATCCGCAAGAACGTGGCCATGACCCGGGACACGTGGCGCCGATGGCGTGATCTGCTCGACTATGACGGTCCCTACCGCGCGGAGGTCGAACGCAGCGCCCTCGCGCTCAAACTGCTCAGCCACAGCCCGTCGGGGTCCGTGGCGGCCGCGGCGACCACGTCCCTTCCCGAGAACAGGGAGGGCACCAAGAACTTCGATTATCGCTTCGCGTGGATCCGTGACGCCACCTACACCCTGCACTCGCTGTTGCGACTGGGGGAGCAGGAGGACGTGCACGCGCAGGTGTCCACGATCCTGCGCCGGGCCCGGGCACAGACCCCCGACCTGCACGTCCTTAACCGCTTCGACGGCGAGGTCCCCGCCTCCGAGATGACCGAGTACGACGCCCCCGGGTGGCGGGGGATCGGCCCCGTGGTCTCGGGCAACGACGCCGCGGACCAGTTGCAGTTGGGCGTGTACGGGGACGTCTTCGACATCGCGCACCTCTACGTGGGCGGCGGCAACGTGTTGGACACCGCCACCGCCCGGATGTTCGCCGACCTCGCGGACGCGGTGTGCGACCTGTGGCGCCGCCCCGACTCCGGGATGTGGGAACTGCCTGAGCACCGGCACTACACGAGCTCCAAGCTGGGGTGCTGGCACGGCCTGGACCGGGCCGTGAAACTGGCGGAGGCCGGTCACATCCCCGGGTGCGTGGATCGGTGGCGCTCGGAACGGGAACGGATCCGGGAGTGGATCGAGACCGAGGGCTGGAGCGAGGAACGGGGCGCGTACGTCTGGTACCCGGGAACCGACGAGCTGGACGTGTCCGTGTTGCTGCACGCGATGACCGGGTTCGATCGTGGTCCCCGCATGTCCTCGACCATCGACGCCGTTCGGGAGGAGCTGGGCCGCGGTCCGCTCATGTACCGCTACAGCGGCATGGAGAAGGAGGAGGGAGCGTTCGTGGCGTGCTCGTTCTGGACCGTGGCGGCGCTGGCCACGGTGGGCCGTCGTGAGGAGGCCGTGGACCTCATGGACGAGATGCTCCCTCTCGCCAATGACGTGGGGTTGTTCACCGAGATGATCGACCCCGAGGACAACTCGTTTCTGGGCAACTTTCCGCAGGCCCTCAGCCACCTGGCCCTGCTCAACGCCGCCGTGGCACTCGAGCAGGCGACGCTCGAGTAGGACGCGCTGCAGCAGGGGACGACGAACGCCGAGGTCCGCTCAGTCGAAGCGCGCCACCACCCAGCCGTCCACCACATCCACGGCGGCCGCGGGGAGGTCCTTGGCCGGGTCGTGCGGCAGCTGCCGACCGGCGGCCATGGCCAGTCGCGAGCCCAGGAACCGGCCGTCCGGGCCGAACACCCAGTAGTGGTTGGGACACTCGAAGCTCTCGGCGCGCCCTGCGGCCTCCCGGCACACCGTGGCCTGCTGGTGTGGGCACGTGTTGGACAGCACGTGCAGCGCCCCGTCAACATCCCGGGTCACGAGCACCGGGCCCGCGCTCGAGCGGGCGGTCACGAAGTCGAGGGGTTCTGCCACCGCGGAGACCGCCGTGATCCGTTCCCATCCGTGGGCGGTTTCCCCGGGCCTCATGAACGGTCTCCGCGAGTCCGAGCGGTTCGGCCCTGCATGACGACGCCGCTCGCGCCGTTCCGTCCGACTGCTCCGGTCTGCGTCATAGCGCCGATGTGCCCGCCCGCTCCGGACTGCCTCGTCGCGCCATCATGCCCGGCCGCGCGGACGGACACCGCGGCGTCGTCCGAACGGCGTGACCGGGGCGCGGAGCCGGCGGAATCGAGCGGCGCGGACGCGGCGTCGTCGACCCCGTCCAGGAGCCGCTCGACGGCCGCCGCCAAGCGCTCTCGCAACCGATTACCCCGCTGCGCGAAGGCGCGCTGGCGCCGGACGTACTCGGCCTTGCCCTCGGGCGTCTCGATCCGCACGGGCTCGTACCCCCATTCCGTGAGGTCGTAGGGGGAGGCCTCCATGTCGGTCACGCGCACGTCCCACGCGAGGTCGAAGCAGTCCGCGAGCAGGTCCGAATCCACCGCGGGCAACAACTTGTAGGCCCACTTGTACAGGTCCATGCTCGCGTGCAGGCACCCCGGCTGTTCCATGCGGCGCTGTGACTCGCGCGTGGGCTGCAGCTCGTTGCGTTCCACGGCCTGGGGCTGGAAGAAACGGAACGCGTCGAAGTGCGAGCAGCGGATCCGGTGGGCCTCCACCACGTCGTCTGTCCCGGACGCCCCCAAGCGCAACGGCGCGTCCTCGTGGCGCACACCGTTGCTCTGCGCGCGGTAGGCCATGGCCCACTCATGCAGCCCGAAGCAGTCGAACGTCCCGCTCCTGGCCAGGGTGTTCGCGAGGATCTCGCGCGTGAACCGCACCGCGGTGCCCCGCTCGGCCACGAATTCCTCCACCGCGACGACGACGCCGCTCACGCCCTCCCCCGCGCCCGCCGCCTCGAGCTCCGCGGTCGTCGCGGGACGGTAGTGCTTCCAGCCCTCGCGCTCCGAGGCATCCAAGAGGATGACGCCGGGCCCAGGGTGCCACCGCGTGAACTGGGCCGGGGACAGCGTGTAGTACGTGAACAGGAAGTCCTCCACGGGATGCGTTTCCCCGCGGGACCGCCGGTCCAGGAACGGCCGGGTGTGGGGCGCCACCCGCTCCGCGTGCGCGTGCGCCCGGCGTGACCACTCCTCCCGGGTCAGCGCCTCATGCACTCTCGGCGTCCTGGGTGTTGTCGATCAACCGCTGCATCCCGCGGTTCAGCAACCGGACCTGTTGAGGGGACAACCGCAACCGGCGCATCATCTCCGGTTGCACGGCCTGCGCCCCGTCCTGCAGACGCGCGCCCTCCTCCGTGAGAGTCACGGCAAGGGCCCGCTCGTTGTGCGGATCGCGTTCCCGCGTGAGGTAACCGCGGGCCTCCAAGCGTTTGAGCAGGGGCGAGAGCGTTGCCGAATCTTGCATGAGCTGCTCGCCCAGGTCCTTCACCGTGCGCGGGTTGGCATCCCACAGCGCGAGCATCACGAGGTACTGGGGCAGCGTCAGTCCCAGAGGCTCCAGCACGGGGCGGTAGCTGTGCGCGACCCTGCGTGACGCCACGGACAGCGAGAAGCACAGCTGGTCCGCCAGGGACAGCGGATCCTCGACGGCGGATTCGTCCGAACCACCCAGGAAGTCGATGATCTCGGCGAGCCGGGGATCCTCGGACGGGTCCGAATCAGAACTCATGGATGAAGCCGGGGTCAGCGTCCCGTACCCCCGTACACCGTGGCGGTCTCGTCCGAGTCCAGACCGAACACCGTGTGCACGGCCCGGACGGCCTCGTCGAGCTTGGCGATGGACGTGATGATCGAGATCCGGACCTCGGACGTGGAGATCATGTCCACGTTGATGTCGTTCTCCGCGAGCGCCTCGAAGAACGTGAACGCCACGCCGGTGTTGGTCTTCATACCGGCGCCCACGAGGGAGAGCTTGCCCACCTCGTCGTCGTAGTCCAGGCTCGCATAGCCGATCTTCTCTTCGGCGGCACGCAGCAGGTTCATGGCCAGGTCACCCTGGGACTCGGCCAGGGTGAAGGACACATCGGTGAGCGGGTTCTCGCCGGTGGAGACGTTCTGGACGATCATGTCCACGTCCACCTTGGAGTCGGCCAGTAACCGGAAGATCCGCGCGGCGATCCCGGGGCGGTCGGGGACCCCCACGATGGTGATCTTGGCCTGGCTGCGATCATGAGCGATACCGGCGATCAGCGGCTGTTCCAAGGGGATCTCCTTCTGCGGCGTGAGGTTCTCGTGCGGGCTGGGGATGACCATGGTGCCCTCGTTGTGACTGAAAGACGAACGGACGTGCAACGGCACGTTGAAGCGGCGGGCGTACTCCACGCAGCGCAGGTGCAGGATCTTGGCGCCGTTGGCGGCGAGCTCGAGCATCTCCTCGGAGGAGACCCGGTCCAGTTTCTGGGCGGTGGGGACGATGCGGGGGTCCGCGGTGTAGACGCCGTCCACGTCCGAGTAGATCTCACACACGTCCGCGTCCAGGGCGGCGGCGAGCGCCACGGCGGTGGTGTCCGAGCCGCCGCGGCCCAGCGTGGTGATGTCCTTGGATGAGCGGTTGACGCCCTGGAACCCGGCAATGATCGCGACGTTGCCGTGGTCGAGCGCCTCACGCACTCGGAGGGGGCTGACCTCCACGAGCTTGGCCGCACCGTGGGCGCCGTCCGTGATCATTCCGGCCTGGGATCCGGTGAAGGACTGCGCGGGGACGCCGAGGTCGGAGATGGCCATGGCCAACAGGGCCATGGAGATGCGTTCCCCGGAGGTCAACAGCATGTCCAACTCGCGAGCCGGTGGTTTGCGGGCCACCTCACCGGCGAGGTCCAGGAGGTCGTCCGTGGTGTCACCCATCGCGGAGACGACCACGACCACCTGGTGGCCGGCGTTCCTGGTCTCGGCTACTCGCCGGGCGACCCGGCGGACACCGTCGGCATCGGCGACCGATGAACCGCCGAACTTCTGGACAATGAGGCTCATACATTCCTCTCACAGGCAGGCACCCGGCCCGAACGCACGGGCGGTCTCGCGGGATCAGTGATCCATGCTATCCGCTCACCCGCAGCCGCGCGGAGTCGAGCGGGCATTCGTGGACACAAAGAGGGACGCGAATGTTACGGGCCTCAGCGGGCCTCGGAGACCACCGTGCGTCCCTCGAAGGCCCTGCCCAGCGTGACTTCGTCGGCGTATTCGAGGTCACCGCCCACGGGCAGCCCCGAGGCCAGCCGGGTGACCCGGATACCCAGCGTTTTCAACATCCTGGTGAGGTACGTGGAGGTGGCCTCGCCCTCCAGGTTGGGGTCCATGGCCAGCACGATCTCCTGAACTGTCTCGTCCGACAACCGGGTCATCAGCTCGCGGATGCGCAGCTGATCCGGTCCCACACCCTGCAGCGGCGAGATCGCGCCGCCCAGCACGTGGTACAACCCCCGGTAGCTGCGGGTGCGTTCGATGGCCATGACGTCCTTGGACTCCTCCACCACGCAGATCACGCTGCGGTCCCGGCGGGCGTCCCGGCAGATCGCACACTCCTCCTGCTCTGTGACGTTGCCGCAGATCACGCAGAACGACACCGAGGTCTTCACCGTGGTGATGGCCTCCACGAGCTGCTGGACCTCGTCCTTGTCCGCGTCCAACAGGTGGAAGGCAATGCGCTGCGCGGACTTGGGGCCGATACCCGGCAACCTCCCCAGCTCATCGATGAGGTCCTGGACCGGTCCTTCGTACACCGTGCTCCTTCATTGTCGTGTTCGTGATCAGCGGGGCGATGGGCCCGGTCACTGATCCGTTCCGTGGGCGTGCTCGTCGATGAGCATGCCGCCCAGGATGCGCTCGATGGCCGCCCGCCCGTACAGGGACGAGTCCTCGAGGGATTCGTCGTCCGCGCCCGGGACGAAGTTCTCGTCCTCCATGCCGGGGCTGCGCGAGGTCGGGGGCGCGATGTCGGTGGAGCGCTGTTCCGCCGCGGCAATCGCTTCCGCGTGGCGCTCTCGCCAGCTCGGGCGGTTCCCGCCGGGGCGGGTGTCGCCGTTCTCGCGAGGGACGACGCCGCCGGGGCGGGTGTTCCCGCGCCCGTCGTGGTCGGGACCGGGACCCGCCGGGTTGTCGCCGCCGGGGCCGTTCCCGCCCTGGGCCCTACGATCCCTCGCGGGCGACGGCGCTCGGGGCACGGGTTCGTCGTACATGTCCGCCGGGGGGTCATCCTCCGGTGGGGGCGGCGGTTCCTCCGGGCTCCAGTACTCCGGGCCGCGATCTCGCGGCTGCGGGGCACGGAAGGAAGGAGCACCGGATGCGGGGTCCTCGGGCACGGAGCCGTCGCGCACGGAACCATCCCGCATGGAACCGTCACGCATGGACAGATCGGGTCCGCCGGAAGCGGCCCCGGAATCGTGGGACTCGGATGCCGCGGAGTCATCGGAAGCGGGAACATCCGACCCGGGGCCATCCGACGCGGGGGCGCCAGGGGTCCACGAGGTCGCGCCGACGTCCGCGGAGTCACTGGCACCGCCCAAGCCCTCACGAGACGGAACCGAGGTGGAATCGCCGGTGCCAGCGCGGTCGTCCGCCGGGGAATCCGTCGCTCGGTGGGCATCGTCCCTGGAGGAGTCGCCCTCGAAGCTGTCGGACGTGTCCGGATTCTGGTCCGAATCATCACGCGTGGGCGCCGCATCGGCGGTGTTCGACGTGGAATCCCCGCCGCTCGGTGCGGCGAAACCCGGTTGGGGAATGGAGGCCACGGACCACGAGGTGACGGGTTCGTCGTCGTCCGGGGCGGATGCGGGCGCCGAGTGCGACGAGGAAGCGGGCACGGAGGACCGGTCAGTGCCGGACGTGGAACGAGAGGCGGAATCGGGCATGGACCGCGACTCGCGTTCCGGTGTCGGTTCGCGGTCGGGCGCGGGAGGATTGCCCCGACGACGATTGACCCCGAAGCCCTCAGACTCGCGGAAATAGTCCGGTTGGTCGGAGGATCCGGCCTGGCCCGAGGCGTTCAGCCTGGCGTCCCGCCCGGTGGGTCCGTCGCCGCGAGATGCACCGGTGTCTCGCCGTGAACCGGATCCGTACTGTTGGCCGTGCTCCGAGGAGGAATCGTCGCGTTGATAACCCCGGTCCTGCTGCGATCCGCGATCCTGCCGGGATCCCTGAGCGTTCTGGGGCCCGCTGCCCCGGGGCGCGGGGCGATCTCCCCGGTAACCCTGTCCACCGCCGGCGTCCCGCCCGGGACCGGGCCCGGTGCCACGGCCCGCGTTCGACGGCGGACCACCCGCACCCGGGGTGTCCTGCCGGCCGCGCGTGTCACCGGGGCGCACTGCTTCCACTGCACAATCCAGCCCCACCACGCTCTGGATGGCATTACGGACGTCCGCCTCGAAGCGGGGGAAGTTCAGGAGGTCGCCGTCGTTCTCGAACGCGATCCGCAGAGTGCGGTTCTCGAACGAGATGGGCGTTCCTCGCACGGTGATGGCCCAGGCCACGCGGCGGATCTCCGCGAGCGCGGACACGATCTCGGGCCACGAGGAACGCAGCAGTTCCAGTTCACCGCTGGTGACATCGCTCGGGGCGGCCTGCTCCTCGGACGCCTGCGGGGCTTGCGGCTGGTGGTCATCGTGTAGCGCGACGTCACGGCGAGGCTCCCCCTGCGCGTACTGGCGGGATGCGTCGTCGTCAGGCCGCTGGGACCCGTACTGGTTCGACGTCTCCCGTTGCTGCATGCGTGCCGATACATCGGCTCCCGCGTCCTGTGACGCGGGGGAGCGGGTGTCGGTCGTGCCGTCCGCGGGCGGGTGCTGGGCGTCGGGGCCGCGCTCGCCTTCCGGAACGGGATCCGCAGCGGCGGGGTGGCTGCTGCCCTCGGGCTGTTCGGACTCGTCCTGCGGGTCCGTGGGTTCCTGGACGTCCGGGGTCTCCTCCGCGGGGCGACCCGTTGCGGAACCGTCCGCGCCGTCCGCGGCGGACCCGTCCGGGCGCACGGGCTGCGACGGGGCAACGGAGTCCGTCGCGGCGTCGTCGCGCTCGGGTGGCATCGGGGAAGGTACCCCGGCGGATTCCGGTGCGGGGGCGTCGTACGACGCGGGTGCCGGCGCAGCGGTGCCGGATTGCTCCGGAGATGTGGGCTCCTGGCTTCCGCGTGCGGTCGGTTCCACCGCGGGGGACGACGACGCGGCGTCGTGCGCCGTCGTACGAATTCCGGTGCCTCGAGGAATGCTCAGGCGGCGTTCCAAACGGTCCACCCGGGACGTGATGCCGCGTGTTGTGTGGTCCGCCGAGGGCAGTAGGATGCGGGCGCACAGCAGTTCCAGGTGCAACTGCGGGGAGGTGGCCCCGGTCATCTCGTTGAGGGCCTCGTTGGTGATGTCCGCGGAGCGGGAGAGCTCGGCCGCGCCCAGCTGGGTGGCCTGGTTCCGCAACCGGTTGATCTGGTCCGTGGGCATCCCGTGCAGGATGTTCGCGGCGGAATCGGGGACCGCGTTGACCACCACCAGGTCGCGGAAGCGTTCGAGCAGGTCCTCCACGAAACGGCGGGGGTCCTGCCCGGTTTGGATGACGCGGTCCACGGACGCGAAGACCGTGGCGGCGTCGCCAGCGGCGAAGGCGTCCACGACGTCGTCGAGCAGGGCCGCGTGCGTGTAGCCCAGCAGGGCGACCGCGAGATCGTAGGTGATGCCGCCGTCGTCGGAGCCGGCCATGAGCTGATCCAGGACGGAGAGCGAATCACGCACCGAGCCGCCGCCGGCGCGCACCACGAGGGACAGGACGCCCGGTTCGGTGGTGACGCCCTCCTCCTGGCACAGCTGCTCGAGGTAGCGCATGAGCGGTTCCGGGGGAACGAGGCGGAAGGGGTAGTGGTGCGTGCGGGAGCGGATGGTGGTGAGCACCTTGGAGGGCTCGGTGGTGGCGAAGATGAACTTCACGTGCTCCGGCGGTTCCTCCACGATCTTCAGCAGGGCGTTGAAGCCCTCCCGCGTGACCATGTGGGCCTCGTCGATGATGAAGATCTTGTAGCGGTCCCGGACGGGGGCGAACGTGGCGCGTTCCCGCAGGTCACGGGCATGATCCACGCCGCCGTGGGAGGCCGCGTCCATCTCGATGACGTCCAGTGAGCCAGCACCGTCCCGGGCCAGATCCTGGCAGGACTCGCAGTGACCGCACGGTGTGGCCGTGGGCCCTTCCGCGCAGTTGAGGCAGCGGGCCAGGATGCGCGCGGACGTGGTCTTACCGCAGCCGCGCGGGCCGGAGAAGAGATAGGCGTGATTGACCCTGTTCTTGCGCAGCGCGGTCATCAGGGGCTCGGTCACGTGTTCCTGACCGATGACATCCTGAAAGGTCTCCGGGCGATAGCGGCGGTACAGGGCGGTAGTCACGTATGAAACCTTAGCCGGGGACTCGGACGCGCACAGCGCACTCGCGGGGGTGGGGAGCCGGGTACGAAAAGACCCCCCGTGCACCCGCCAGAGCCCATATACCCTTGCTACCTTCCGGTCCTGGGGGAGTTTTACGAGATGGCGCCACACGAGGGGCTGCCCCATACTTTAGCTCAAGCCGGCGAGGAGTTCGAACCGAGCGGTGCCGTCGAGGATCGTGCGATGAAGTGGGCCCGATGCAGTTCGTGGCCGGCGGTGACCGGTTCCCCGGCTAACTGGCGCAGGAGCAGCTGCGCGGCGCGGGTGCCCTGATGGTGGGCTTGCTGGTCGATGGTGGTCAGCCCGAAGGCCTCACCAAGGCGATGGGCGTCGATGCCGATCACGGACAGATCCCGGGGGATCTCGAGGCCCAGGTCCCTCGCTGCGAGAATGGCGCCGGCCGCCATTTCGTCCGTCGCGGCGAATACGGCGGTGGGCCGTTGCTCTGGCTCGGCGAGCAGATTCTTAACCTGCTGATAGGCGCCCAGGAACGTGAAGTCCGAGACGAGTTGGTCCCTCTCGTGGATCGGCAGTCCCGCAGTTGACATCGCTCGTTCGAAACCGCGGCGTCGATCACTGGACATGGGGAAGGAGCGGCCGGCCTCGGGGGGCCCTCCGATGAAGGCGATACGGCAATGTCCCAACTGGATCAGGTGATTGGTCGCGCGCAGTCCCGCATTCAGATCGTCCACGCTGATCGTGGGGGCACCCTCGAGGGAGCCCCCGATTCCTACCAGCGGAATGCCGGCGGAGAACAACTGTTCGGTCTCTCCGGGTGTCAATCGCAGCGAGACCACGGCGGCCGCGTCCAGCCGTTTGCGGAGCAGGAAATCGGTGAGCACGCTCTCGCGGAAGTTCTCGCCCTGCAAGTTGTACAGGGCGGCGTCGTACCCGGCTGCTGTCAGTGTGCTCGCGATGCCGTCGAGGACCGTGGCGAAGAACCAGCGATCCACGTAGGGCAGGACGACGCCGATGTTCCGGCTGCGCCCGCTCGCGAGACTCGATGCGTGGTAGGACGCCACGAACCCGAGTTCTTTGGCTGCGGCCTCGATGCGGCGTTTCGTCCCCGGGGAGACGGGCCCCCGGCCCGTGAGCGCGCGTGAGACGGTGGCCGTGGACATCCCCACCTTGGAGGCTACGTCCTTCAAGCGGGGTGGCCCCTGCGGCCGACGCGTTGCCGACAGTTCTCGGGCGATCATGGGCGTGCCTCCGCATCAAGGGGTGGGTACCAGCGTGATCCCGCACAGAACACGTGGCGGGGCGGTGGATGAGCTGCGATGCGGGCCGCCACCGCCGCATGCGCCAATTATGGCCCGAAACCTTCCACGGCGGACCGGCCTCCGGCCAACCCGTGCTCCCTCTCCTCTGCGGGTCTCACCCCATTTCTGGAAACGCTTGCTCCTTCCTTCCGACATGTCAACGCAACAAAGTGCCGATCCTGCCTCCCACTGATGGAATCGCTTACATTAGTGAGGTCCATCACTATCGCATGATGGTGGTGGCGCCCGGCAGTCTCCTCGTGACATGTCGGAATTTCCCCGTGACGGGGACTCTGAAAGGAAGCTCAGCCCATGGCCGCCGTGACCTTCGACCACATCACCTGTCAGTACCCGGGAGCCGAGCGCCCCTCCGTGACCGATCTGAACCTCGACATCGCCGACGGGGAGTTCCTGGTCCTGGTCGGCCCTTCCGGGTGTGGCAAATCGACGACCCTGCGCATGCTGGCCGGACTCGAGGAGGTCACGGACGGCACGATCCTGATCGGCGACCGTGATGTCACGGATGTCCCGTCCCGTGATCGGGACATCGCCATGGTCTTCCAGAACTACGCCCTCTATCCACACATGACGGTGGCGGAGAACATGGGCTTCGCGCTCAAGATCGCCAAGGTCAATCCCGAGGAACGGCGTCGGCGGGTCGAAGAGGCCGCGAAGATCTTGGACCTGACGCAGTATCTCGATCGCAAACCGAAAGCCCTCTCCGGCGGCCAGCGGCAGCGCGTCGCCATGGGACGCGCGATCGTCCGTTCACCGCAGGTGTTTCTCATGGACGAGCCACTGTCCAACTTGGATGCCAAGCTGCGTGTCCAGACGCGGACCCAGATCGCGTCCCTGACCCGTCGGCTGGGTGTGACCACGGTGTACGTGACCCACGATCAGGTGGAGGCCATGACCATGGGTGACCGGGTGGCTGTGCTCAAGGACGGGGTGCTCATGCAAGTGGACACCCCTCGCAACCTGTACGACCGACCGAACAGCGAATTCGTGGCGGGCTTCATCGGGTCCCCGGCCATGAACCTGTTCCGAGCCCCGGTTTCCGCCGGTCATGTGGAGTTGGGCACGCTTTCTCTGCAGTTGTCCTCCGCCCAGCAGGAGGCGGTGACCGATCATCAGGTCACCGTCGGAATCCGCCCGGAGGACCTGTCACCCGCAGCGGAAGGGACGGGGGTCCCGATCACGGTGGAGGTCGTTGAGGAACTCGGTGCCGATGCATACGTGTACGGCCAACTCGCCCCGCTGACAGCCGCCACGTCGGTGGTACGGGTGGATCCGTCCGCACACGCCGCGGACCACTCCATCGATTCCGAGGAGGAAGGGGCCGATGGGGGCGCCAGCCCCATCGTGGTTCGGACGGACGGCCGCACGCCGCCGAGCGCCGGGAGCACCCTGTGGGTCGCTTCCGATCCCGAGCGCATCCACCTTTTCGATGCCGCGACCGGAAACCGGTTGCCCTCGTGAGCCCCGTGCGACCCGGTGGGCGTGCCGGACGACGGACCCGAACGAGAGATGAGGACAAGCCCATGAGACGCACGCGGTGGGCAGCCGCTCTGGCTGGTTGCGCTCTGCTACTGGCCGGGTGTTCGAGCGTACCCACAACAGGGGTGGCGGGGCTGGGCGGAGGGCCGGGGGAGGTCACCATCCAGGCCGGTGACGACGAGATCCCCGCGCTGCGTGAGATCGCGCAGGAATACACGGCCGACACGGGTGTGAACGTCCGGTTCATCGAGCGCGAGATCAACGCCCAGGCCATCTCGAACTTCATCTCCCAGAGCCCCACGGGTCAAGCTCCGGACATCATCGTGTCACCGCACGACAACCTCGGACAGTTGGCGGCCAACGGGGTGGTCGCCCCCGTGGAGCTGGGGGACCGGGGTGAGGAATTCACGAAGAACGCGCGGGACGCCGTCGTCTACAACGGAGTCAGCTACGGGGTGCCCTACGCCGTGGAAAGCGTGGCCCTGGTGCGCAACAATGCCTTGACCACTGATGATCCCGCGACCTTCGACGAACTGCGCGCCGAGGGCCATCGGCTCATGGACGAACGCGGCATCAAATACCCCTTCACGGTGAGCCAGTCACCCGATGCCGGGGATCCCTATCACCTCTACCCCCTTCAGACCTCGTTCGGTGTGGAAGTGTTCCAGCGGGGCGCGGATGGTGAGTACTCGAACGAGCTGGCCATGGGTGGACAAAATGGTCACGAGTTCGCCCGCTACCTGGCGGAGCTGGGGCGCAGCGGTGACCTCAGGACGTCCATGACACCGGACATCGCAAAAGAATCCTTCATCTCCGGGCAATCCGCCTTCCACATCGCGGGCCCGTGGGAGCTCGGCGACATCGAAGCCGCGGGTATGGACGTGACCGTTCTTCCCGTCCCGTCCGCGGGTGGGAAGGAAGCACGCCCGTTCGCCGGAGTCCAGGCGTTCTTCGTCAATGCGAACGCGGCGAATCCCGTGGCCGCGCAGGACTTCGCGACCAACTATCTGACACGCTCGGAATCACAGACTGCGCTCTACAAGAGCACGGGGCGGCCACCGGCCAGCAAAGTGGCCATTGACGGTATGCAGGGTGACCCGCTGCGTTCCGCCTACGCAGAGAACGCCACCAAGGCACTGCCCATGCCCGCCATCCCCGCGATGGGCGCAGTGTGGTCCTTCTGGGGGACCACCGAGAACGGAATCGTCAACGGCAACGGGGACCCGATCGAGCTGTGGGATCGCATGATCGCCAATATCGAAGGACAGATCCAATGAGCACGACCCCCGCCCGTCCAGTGATCTCTCCGACGGAGAGGGACTCAGCAGGTGACGGCCGGCCGGAGTCACCTCCGAGCATCCGGCATTCCCACTCGCGCGGCTTCGGCATGGGGTTCGTGATCAAGCTCGTGCTCATGGCCCTGATCAACGCCTTCGGGCTGTTCGGCATCCTGTCCGCATGGGCGGCCGAGAGCTGGGGCATCCTGGTGTTCCTGCTCCTGGCCCTGATCGCGGCGGACCTCGTGTACTTCCTACCGACCCGCAGGATGCTCCCGGCTAAGTACCTCTATCCCGGGCTGATCTTCCTACTGGTCTTCCAGATCTTCGTGGTCCTCTATACCGCGGCCACCGCGTTCACCAATTACGGTGATGGTCACAATTCCACGAAACAAGCGGCCGTCAATCAGCTGACCCGTACGTACGAACAGCGGGTGGCGGGTGGTCAGGAATATCCGGTCTCGGTGCTCAATGCGGACGGTGACCTGGCTTTGGCGACCGTGCAGGACGGCCGGGTTCTCGTCGGCTCCGCACACCAGGCGCTCAGCCCGGTCGAGGGTGCGACCGTGACGAACGGTGCCATCGATGCGGTCCCCGGTTACGACATCCTCGATTACGGGCAGGTCACCGCGGCGCACGAAGCGGTCATGGACCTGCGAGTCCCGGTCTCCGATGATCCGGCCGTCGGCGCGCTGCGCACCGATGACGGCCGCACTGCGTATCCCTATACGCCCACGTTGGTCTACGACGAGCAGGCCAATGCCATGGTCTCGGACGACGGGACCGTGTACACGGACAACGGGCAGGGAGCCTTCGTCAGCCCGGCGGGAGAAGAACTGCGTCCCGGGTGGCGGGTTTTCGTGGGGCTGGACAACTTCGCGGCCATTTTCGATCCCGCCATCCTTGGCGGGCCGTTCGTTTCCGTCACCCTCTGGACCTTCGCCTTCGCGATCCTCTCGGTGGCCCTGACGTTCTTCCTCGGTCTGTTTCTGGCCATGCTGTTCAATGACAAGAACCTCAAGTTCCGTAACGTCTACCGGGCCATCATCTTCTTGCCTTACGCCTTCCCCGCGTTCCTCTCCATCTTGATCTGGGCGGGGCTGCTCAACGCCGACTTCGGTTACATCAACCAGGTGCTGCTGGGCGGGGCGAACATCCCGTGGTTGGACAATCCGTGGCTGGCCAAGGCTTCACTGTTGCTGGTAAACCTGTGGTTGGGGTTCCCCTACATGTTCCTGGTGACCACCGGCGCGCTCCAGTCCATCCCGTCGGAACTCTATGAATCCGCGGACATGGACGGTGCGGGAGCCGTCCAGAAGTTCCGCTCGATCACTCTGCCGATGCTCATGGTGGCTGTGGGACCCCTTCTGATCGCTTCCTTCGCCATGAACTTCAACAATTTCAATGTCATCTATCTGCTCACCGGCGGCGGGCCCCAGGACTTAGAATCCACGACGGGAGTGGGGGCCACGGACATCCTGATCTCGTTCGTCTACAAGATCGCCTTCGCCGGCGGTGCCAACGACTATGGAGTTGCCTCCGCGCTGTCGATCCTCATCTTCATCATGGTGGCGGTGGTCTCGGCACTGACCTTCCGCCGCAGCAGGGCACTCGAGGAGATCAACTGACATGTCCACATCACGAGTCTCGAACGTCGCCTCCAGGAAGCCAGGGTCCCGGTCACGGCTCAGTGTCGGACAACGGTTCGCCCGTGGGGGATGGAAACACGTGGCCGCAGTCATCGCGTGCGTCTTCGCCCTGTTCCCCCTGGTCTACGCGCTATCGGCCTCGTTGTCGCCCACGGGGTCCTTGTTGGGATCCAATGACCTCTTCGCGGAGATCACCGGCGCCAACTACCGAAACCTTCTTAACGATCCACAGAACCCGTTCTTGACATGGTTCGGAAACTCCATGTTGATCTCGTCCATCACGGCTGTGGGCACGGTTCTCATGGGCGCGGCAGCTGCATACGCCTTCTCCCGGTTCAGGTTTAGGTTCCGCAGGGGCGGTCTGATGTCCCTGTTGATCATTCAGATGTTCCCGCAGTTGCTGGCCTTCGTGGCAATCTTCTTGTTGCTCTTCAGTATTTCCGAGGTGTATCCGTTCCTGGGGCTCAATTCCCGCATGGGTCTGGTCGCGGTCTACCTGGGGGGCGCGTTGGGGGCGAACACCTTCTTGATGTACGGCTTCTTCAACACCATTCCGCGTGACCTGGACGAAGCTGCGACACTGGACGGCGCGTCACACTCCCAGATCTACTGGACGATCATCCTTCCCCTGGTCACACCCATCCTCGTGGTCGTGGGCATGCTGTCGTTCATCGCGTCCTTCTCAGACTTCCTGTTGGCTCAAATCGTGTTGCAGGACCCGCAGAAGTACACCTTGGCCGTGGGCTTGTACCAATTCGTCTCCGTACAGTTCGGTGAGAACTGGGGAGTGTTCACCGCAGGCGCCATCCTGTCGGCGATCCCCGTGGTGCTGCTGTTCCTTTTCCTGCAGCGCTACATCGTCTCCGGTCTCACCGGAGGGGCCGTGAAGGGGTAGTTCGGGGGCTCACGACGTCGCTGGGCCCGCCGCGGGCGGCTCACTTACTTCATCGATTCGCGTCCGCCCGCCCAGTTCCGTTATGCTGATGGCCGCACGTTACCCACGTATGTGGGGCTCGTGCTTGCTTGGAGGATTCGCCTAGCGGCCTATGGCGCACGCCTGGAACGCGTGTTGGGTTAACGCCCTCGGGGGTTCAAATCCCCCATCCTCCGCGCTTATCCTGAGTCGGGTCATCGTTAACAGATGAGTCGGTAGATGGATGACAGAAGGGTCTTGGAACTTTGTGGTTCCAGGGCCTTTTTGTCGTGTCTGGGGTGTGGGTTCAGGTGCGGGGGTTGGGGGCGTTGATAGTTGGTGGTGGGGTTGATGGTGTGTTCATCTGCCCGGTGGTGGCGTTGCTGGTGATGACGTGGTTGTCGTGGATGAGCATCAGCACGGGTTCACCGATGTGGGCGCGTCCGATGCCGAGGTGTCGTAGTTTTCCGGCGTAGCGCAGGCTGACTTTTCCCCAGGGGTCGATCACATCGGCGCGGGTGCACCATTCGGTGGTGGTCGTGGTCGGGGTGGCTTTGGGTGTGGCGGTGTAGGCGGTAGCCGGGGTGGTGCGTGCGAGGGCTCGGTGGGGACGGGCGGTGTTGTACCAGGTGCGGAAACGGTCCAAGAGGTCTTGGAGTTCGGTAGTGGTGGCCGGTAAGGGCGGGCGGTGAGCCAGCGCTTGAGGGTTTGGTGAAGCGCCCTCAGCGGTAAGTTCTCGGCGCAGGTTGATGATCTGGTCCACCAGGGCTTGACGTAAGGCCCCCGGGGTGGCGTGGGGGGCTTTCGAGCGTGGAGTGAGCACGTCCACCCCGTGGGTGTTGTAACGGGTGAGCAGGGTGTAGACCCATTGCCGGGAGACCCCGTAACGGGTAGCAGCTTGGGCCACGGTGAGGTGTTGATCGCGCACGGATCGGACGATGACGAGGTGGCGTGAGGTTTTTCCCATCCGTTATCGTCACCGGGCGGTGGTGTCATCAATAACGCGACTCCCCTGTCAACGATCACCCAGTGGGTCCCACAGCCGACACTGTCAACGATCTCCTGACGCTAGACACCCCATCCTCTGCGCTGTGATCGACGAAATGCGCCCCGTGTCAGCACGGGGCGCATTTCTCATTCGTGAACGTCGGTGCGTGGGCGCGGGCCCTGCGTCGAACCTCGTGTCGAATTCCTCGTGGAGTAAAAGCAGCCTCGCGTGCGCCAGGCTGCTTTTACTCCACTTAATTTTCACCAGCGGAAGGGGTGGGAAGGCGGCCCACCACCCGAGGCGTCAGCGCTTCGGCGTGAACGACGTGGAGCACTTCCACGTGGTCTTGCCCGAGGTGGCGACGACGTCCACGACCACCTTGCGGTTCAGGGTGGCCCGGCCGATCGAGTAGGTCGTCACGGCGGTGCCCTTGGTCGAGGCGGTGGCGTACTTCTTGGTCGTGGTGGTCTTGTACTTGGCCGTGGTGGTGACCTTGGCGCGTGCACCCACCTGAGAGACCTTCACGGAGGTCTTGGTGTACTGGCGGGGCTGCGTCACGGACATGCTGGCCTTGCACGGCTTGACCACGGCGGCCTCGGCCGGTGCGGAGGAGCCCACGGCAACGGTGCCGGAGGCGAGGAACAATGCGATGAGCCCGGTCGTGACAGAGCGGCGGATGGAGGTTGCGGCGGACATGCGCGGATCCTTCGTTAAGGGTGAGGAAGCCCGTGGCGGGCGTGTGATGACAGCTCCGCCGGCCTGTGCGGTACTCACCGATCAAGGGGGTGAGCACATCATAGGAACAGGAATGACCCCCGAGTAATATCCGCCGAATAATTACGATCGCACATGTCTGCGCGGATCCGTCTCCGGTTCGCGAGGCCCCGGCACTGGTTGGTCAGCCCGGTCATCTTGCCCTCGACCGCTTGCATGGGGTTGTTGCCGTTCTCGAAGTTGCACAGCACCTGCTTCATGTCGCGCAGGTTACCGCTGAGCTCCTGCGGCGCCGCCGAGCGCAGCTGCGCCACGGCCTCGAGGGCACCCGCGGGATCGTTGCTCACGTTGCCCGGCATGTTGGCCCGGAACGCGTCGATGTGCTGGCACGTCTCGACCGCCGTGAGCGAGCCGGTCACCGCGGCCATCCCGCCGGAGGGGTCGCTGCTGTCCGCGGAGTTCCCCGACCCACCCGTGGCGGCCGGGGAGTCCCGCGCCTCCGAGGTCGCGGGGGCTGGCAGCATGACGCCGCCCGGCCGCGTTCGTGCGCAACGGGCCGGGCGGCGTCGTCGTACCGGAAGGGAAGGCTACTTCTTGCCCGCCCGGAACCCGGCGATGAACGGGTCGTGGTCGGAGGAGGCGACCTCGTTCGGGACGTAGTAGTCCAGGGCCGTGGTGCGGTACTGGGCGTACTGCAGCAAGGGCGACTGGCCCGAGTTGATGTTCCACGCGGCCGCGCCGGTCATGCGCTTGGCGAGCGACGGCGAGATCAGCATGTGGTCGAGCGAACCCACCTGGCCCCCGAACACGTACGTGTAGTCGTCCTCGGCGGCCCGTGCGTACCCGGCGCGGTAGAACTCCTGCAGGGGGTCCTCCTGCGCGTACGAGTTGAAGTCGCCGAGCACGGCCACGTCCTGGGAGCCCGCGGCGGCCGTGAGTTCGGGGATCCAGTCGACGACGGCGCTCGCCTGCGCCACGCGCGACGCGTTCCAGGCGCCCTGGCCGTCACCGGTGTCCCGGTTGGGACCGGTGCGGGGAGCGGAGCCCTTGGACTTGAAGTGGTTGACCACCACCGTGGTGGGTGCTGCGCCGTGCTTGCCGCCGCCCTTGGTCGCGGTGAACGTGGCCGCGATCGGGGTGCGCGCGTTCTCGAAGGCGCCGCCGGCCACGGCCTCGGAGCCGAGGGCCCGGGCCTGACCCACCTGCTTGACCTCGCGGGGCTGGTAGATGATCGCGTTGGTGATGAAGTCCTGCTCTGCGACCGGCTGCAGCTCGGAATCCGCCACGGGGACGTAGGCCCACTTGGTGTAGCCGGCCGTCTTGTTCAGCGCCTTGACCAGAGAGGCGAGCGCCTCGTCCTTGGGCTCGCCGAGCTTCGCGGAGTTCTCGACCTCCATGAGCCCGACCACGGAGGCATCCACCTTGTTGATCGCCGAGACCGTCTTGGCCTGCTGGCGCTCGAAGTCCGCGCGGTCGTAGGCCCCGCGCGCGTCACAGCCCTGCGCCACGTTGTACGTGCCGTCCGTGGAGTAGTTCCCGCCGCGGCAGCCCTTGTCCTGCCCCACGGTGGTGAAGTAGTTCAGCACGTTGAAGGACGCGATCCGCACCTGTCCACCCACCCCCGGCTTGGGGTCCGCCGAGCCGGAGAACCGGGCCGGTTCCTTGCCCGGGACCACCGGGGCGGTGGGCTGCAGGCGCCACTTGTCGAAGCGGTAGTCCACGATCACTGGGGCGGTGATCCGCGCGGTGTCGCCCACGGCCACGGGGTTCTCGGGGGTCAGGTACGGGACCTGGCGGGGTTCCTGGGTGGGCGATGCCGCGAAGCCCCGGTTGGTGCCGTCGTCCAACGTGACCGAGATGGCGTCATTGCGCTGTGCCTGGGCGCGCGCCTCGGGGCTGTTCGGGCGTGCCACCTGAGTGGGTTGGGCGGGCAGCTCCTTGCCCGCGGACAGGCCCAGCTCACCGTAGCGGCCCACGCCATAGGTGTCCGAGACCCGGAACTTCTCCTTGGGCAGGTAGAGCATGGATTCGAGGTTCTCGCGGTTCGCGGCGGTGGACGCCCAGTTGTTCGTCACGGGCTTCACTGCGGGGAGCTTGTCGCGCACCGGAGTGACCTCCACGTTGCCCGCGAGCTGGGTCAGGCCCTTGAACTCCCCGGCCACACCCGTGACCTGCACGCGGTCACCCACGGACACCGTGGACTGGGTGGCTCCCGTGTACACGAACACGGCGTTCGAGGCCCGGGAGGTGTCCACGTGCCCACCGGTTCCGGGGGTCTGGATCACGAATCCGCCCAGGGTCCCCGGATCACCCGGGTACACGGCGGTGACGACGGAGGGCTCGGTGGTGACCGTCTGGCCCTTCAGGGGCGTCTCGTCCCCGGTGCCCTGGATCTGAGCGATCGACACGGTCCCGGTGGAACCGGAAGGCGCGGGGGTGGGCGCGGCCACCGCGGGTGCTGCGGCCAGGCCGCCGCACAGCAGGAGCGCGCCGGAGGACACGGCCGCAATGCGGGTCCGCAGGCTGAACAGGGGTGATGTCACGGGCATGAGGGGTCTCCAGTTGAGGGTTTGTCGGGTGGGGGATCGGGATCGCACGCTCCGGGGCGGGGTTACGCAAACAGAGGCTGCGAAAACAGGGGGTGCGTGACAGGCGGTGACGGAAGCGGGCGGCGCTTCACACGAAGACCCGGGACGCGCCGTCGTGCGGGGATCAGCGCCTGCCCGGGACCTTGACGTCCACCCACACGAGGCGGTGGTCGGAAGTCGGGAACGGGTACTCACCGGTCAGTTCGGAACCGGGCCGGCCCGGAGCGGGCCAGAAGACACCGGCGTCGAGCAGGGGCAGGTTCTTGGACGGCAACGCGTAGTCCACCCGCAGGTTCCCGGGGGCGGGATCGTCCGAGAAGTCCGCGGTGTCGAGTGCCGGGCGCGTCACGTGCGTCCGGTTGGCGCCGCCCTGGCGCGCGCTCGCCACCACGGCGCCCGTGGACGTGGGCTGCGGATCGCGCACCCGGGAGTTGTCGAGCAGCTGCCGCGCGGCACCCGGGAAGGAATCGCCGTCGTTCGGGTCCGAGTTGTAGTCGCCCACGATCACGAAGCGCTCGCCGCGGGGCAGACCGCCGCGCCGCCCGGCGTCGTCGTAGATGTAGCGCGCCGACTTGGTGCCCGTGACGTAATCGGCCCAGAACCGGATCTCGTCGTTGTTCCGGCGCCCGTTACGGTCCTCGGGGCCGTCGAAGCTGGGCGGCGTGGGGTGCGCGGCCAGCACATGCACGGTCTTGTGGCCCACGCGCACGGGGACGTCCCAGTGGGACTTGGAGGACAGCCGCAGCTGCGCGGCCTGCTCCGGCGTGTAGTAGTCGGTGGGCATGCGGTTACCGGGCATGTCCTGCCACCGGAAGTGCTGGAACGTGCGGACCCGATCCCGGGCGATCGGGTACTTGGAGTAGATCACCATGCCGTACTGGCCCGGGAACAGCCCGAAGCCCCAGGCGTCGTCCGGTCCGTCCACCGTGCCGTCCTGGTTGAGGTCCAGACCGGACGGCACGCCCGTGTTCACCGGCGCCACGTAGTGGTAGGGGTAGTCCACGGGCGCGTGGCCGTTCTGGCTCACCGCCAGGTAGTTGTCGCGGAACGCCCGCGCGGCGCGTCCGCCCGGGACGTAGTCGAACTCGTTGAGCAGCACGATGTCCGGGTCGTTGATCTGGATGACCTGGGCGATGTTCCGGGCCTGCTGGTTGTCCGGTGTGGACAGGTCCCGCAGCAATTGCCCCTGCTCGCCCCGGTTCAGGGACGCGTTGTACGTGGCCACGCGCAGTCCGTGCTTGTCCCGGCTTTCGTGTCCTTTGGACGACGACGCCGCTCGCGGGCCTTCCTCCGCCGCGGCTGGTGCCACGGTGGTCACGGCGAGGACTCCGGCCAGTGCCGCGGCCGAGACAACAGCGGTACGAGAACGCAGACGCATGGCAAACCTCCAGGTCAGAACGAGATGACCCGAGGGTAGGGAGGCCGAACGACCAGGTCGTGGCGGGAAAGTGAAGATTTGGTGATCCGTGCTACGTGCGCCTCGAAGGCTCGTGCGACGGCGCGGTCAGAGCTCCAGGACCCGCGCGTGGATCACGGAACGGTGGTGCAGGGCCGTGCGCAGGGCCCGGTGCACACCGTCCTCGAGGTAAAGGGTTCCCCGCCAGGACACCACGTGGGGGAAGAGGTCCCCGTAGAAGGTGCAGTCCGAGTCCAGGAGGGTGGCCAGGTTCAGGGTGGAGGTCGTGGTCACCAGATCCCCCAGGCGGACCTGCTGCGGGGCCACCTTGGACCAGCCGGAGGGCGTGACCAGACCGTGATCCGGATAGGGGCGATCGTCTCCCACGGCCTTGAAAATCATGGATTCACCCTAAAGCCGTACGCCCCGGTCCGCAGAACCGGGGCGTACGTGGCGGGTAGGTGTCGTCGGCCGGGCTGAAGGCTCCCCGTGCTGCAGCAGGCGGCAGGCGTCTGGACAAGTCGACCGGACCCGACGGAGGGGCCGGGCTCGGGATCAGGAGACCGCGCTCAGCGCGGGCGGCTGCGAGGGCAGGCGCACGGGGCGGGAGTCGGCGTCGAACTGGGCGCCCAGACCCCGCTGGATGAACCGGACCGTGGCCAGGGTGCGTTCGCGCTGGGCGCGCTCGCTCTGCACCGACTTGCTGCGATCCGCGGTGGAGGTGAGGGAGCCGTGGACCAGGTCGGACAGCTCGTCGGTGTCGCCCTCCGGGAGGTAGCCCTCGTCCATGGCGCGCTGCAGGATGGACGCGAGGAGGGACTGCAGTTGCTGCACGTGCTCGCCGAGCTTGGCGAAGTCCTCCGGGGACAACACGGTGCGCATGGCCTGGCCGGGAGGCAGGTGCCGGCGGCTGAGGTCCTCGATCTGGAACCGCACGTACACGCCCAACTGGTCTACGGGGTTTTCCACCGCGGCGAGTTCTCGATGCAGGTCCGAGACGAAGCGCTCGGTCTTGTCCAGGGCGTAGGCCACGAGCAGTTCGCCCATGTCCGCGAAGTAGTTGTACACCGCGGTGCGCCCCACCCCGGCGGTCTTGGCCACCTGGGTCATGGTCAGATCGGTGAGCCCGTTGCTGTACAGCAGGTCCCCGAACGCGTCGAGAACGGCACGCTGCGTGCGCTCGCGCTGGGCGGCATTACTGGAAGCGGTGATGCGGGGCATGACGACACCTTACCTGATTCTGTCAGCAAAAGGACGGGGCACTGACGGGCCGTGTGTGTTCTTCCCCCATTCCACCGCATGACCGCGGGGAATGCCCCTTACTTCAGGGCATTCCCCGCGGGCTTTCAGGAACTTCGTCGCCGGTGTTCGGTCAGGCCTCGGCAGCGAGCCCGCCCTGCCACAGGGAGTCGAACGGCAGGTGGGATCCCAGCCGGTGCCGGATGCCGGCGGAGACGAAACTCTTGGCGGTGCGGGCGGCCTGGAACGGGGAGGCGCCCTTGGCCAGCTCTGCGGTGACGGCCGCGGCCAACGAGCAGCCGGCGCCCGAGACCGGGACCTCGCCCACCTTGGGTTCGGACAGCACCTCAAGCGTGGAGCCGTCGTAGAACACGTCCACGGCGTCCCGGCCGGAGAGCCGCACGCCACCCTTCGCGAGCACGGTGGCCCCGCAGGAGTCGTGGATGCGCTGGGCCGCCTCCTTGAGGTCCTCCACGTCGTTGATCTCCTCCATCCCGGATAGGGACAGGGACTCGAAGTGGTTGGGGGTCACGAACGTGGCCAGGGGCAGCATCTGTGCCTTGAGCGCCTGATCGGTGTCCAGCGCGGCGCCCGGTTCCTGGCCCTTGCAGATCAGCACCGGGTCCAGCACCAGGTGGCGGGGCGCGAGGTCCTTCATGGCCGTGGCGACCGTGTGGATCGTGTCCGGGGAACCCAGCATGCCGATCTTCACGGCGTCCAGGTCGTACGCCGCGGAAATGGTCTGCAGCTGGTTCGCCAGGGTCTGCTGGTCCACGGGCGTGAGGCGGTGGCCCCAGTCGTTCTCGGGATCGAACGCCACGATGCACGTCAGCGCGAGCGATCCGAAGACCCCCAGGGACGTGAAGGTCTTGATGTCCGCGAGCGCCCCGGCACCGCCGGTGGCCTCGGAGCCCGCGACGGTCATGGCAACGGGCGGTTGGTTACGTGTGGTTTCGCTCATGCACGCTATTGTGCTCCCGGGCGGGACGTGCCCGCGACTCGGCGCACCACCCCGTTACACTGGGCTCGACGCCGGGTGGCAGACGACGTCCCTGACCCTTCCGTACATCCCAAGGACACCCGTGTCTGACGCCACCCCGCCCCACACTTCCTCCTCCCGCACCGCCGCGCTCGCGCAGGGCGAACGGCAGTCCCTCTTCGCGCGCCGCCCCCGGACGTACTTCGACGTGATCCTGGCCGCGTACTGCGTGATCCTGGTGCTCTCCAACATCGGCGCGACCAAGGGCGTGCAGTTCGGCCCCATCATCACGGACGGCGGGTTCTTCCTGTTCCCACTGGCCTACGTGTTGGGGGACGTGGTCTCCGAGGTCTACGGTTTCCGAGCCGCACGCAAGGCGATCATCACGTCCTTCTTCTTCGGGGCGTTCTCCTCCCTGGTGTTCTGGATCGTGATCATCCTGCCGCCGGCGCCCTTCTACGAGAACCAGAGCGCGTTCGAGACGGTGCTGGGCCCGGTCCCGCTGATCGTGGCGGGTTCCCTGCTGGGTTACCTGGTGGGTCAGCTGCTCAACGCATACGTGATGGTCAAGGTCAAGGAACGCACCAGGGAGAAGCACCTGTGGGCGCGGCTGATCTCCTCCACCATGGTGGGCGAACTCGTGGACACCGTGATCTTCTGCTCGATCGCCGCTCCCATCATCGGGATCGACTCGTGGTCCGCGTTCTTCAACTACGTCCTGGTGGGCTATGTCTACAAGGTCCTCGTGGAGGTCGTGATCATGCCGGTCACGTACGCGGTGATCGGCTGGATCAAGCGCCGCGAACCCGGCTACGACACGCGCGCCCTCGAGGAGGCGAACGCGCGGTAGGAGGGCGCGAGCGGCGTCGTCGTGCCCCCGGCTCGGGAGCCCAAGTAGACGAGGTGCCCCCGGGTCAGTACCCCAGGTAGGCGAGCTGCGCGGCGATGGAGCGCTCCGCGGCGCGCCGTACCCCGGCGGGGACGTCGGCGTAGACGGCGTCCGTGATCGCCTCGACGCTCGCGTCGCGGCCGAGTCCGGCGACGATCTCCCGCACCTGATCCAGGCGTTCGAGCCGGTGCTCCGTGAGTTCCTCGCACACCTCCTGCAGATCCGGCAGGGGTGCGCCGTGAGCGGGTAGCACCGTGACGCCCGAGCGTTGACCGAGCAGTTCGAGGGAGCGCAGATAGTCGCCCAGGGAACCGTCCGGGTGGTCGATCATGGTGGAACCGCGCCCCAGCACGGTGTCCCCGGTAATGACCGTCTCCGGCTCGTCGTGGGGCAACCGGAAGCACATGGAGTCGGAGGTGTGCCCGGGGGTGGCCAGCACGCGGATGCTCACGCCCGCGGCCAGGATGCAGTCGCCGTCCCGCAGGGGCTCGCCGCTGTCCCGGCAGAACTCGGGCAGGGCCGCACGCACGGGCGCACCGGTGATCTCGTGGAGCCGGTCGATGCCGTCCGTGTGATCCCCGTGGCGGTGCGTCACGAGGATCAGCACCACGGTCCCGGTCGCCGCGACCGCCTGCAGGTGCGCCTCGTCCAGGGGCCCGGGATCCACGACGACGACGTCCGGTCCGGGCCACTCGCCCCGGCCCTGCGCGGACGGGTGGTGGCCGTAGTTCGGGTGCTCCGGGCCGTCCCCCGGGGCGGAGAGGATCCACGTGTTGGTGCCGTCGAGGGTCATGGGCCCGGGATTGGGCGCGAGCACCACGCCGGCGCACGCGCTCACGCGGCGCAGGACACCTGGGGTGGCGTGCACGGGCTTGGGGTCGCTCATCGCGGGCCTCCCGTTTCGGAAGGAACAGGGGAGGTCGACGGCGCGCCGTAGTACCTCGCCAGGAAATCGTCACGGTAGTCGAAGTACGTCCCCGCGTCGATGGCGTCCCGCGCGCCGGAGACGAGGTCCAGGATGAAGCGCTCGTTGTGGATGGACGCGAGTGTTGCGGCGTTGCGCTCCTTGGCCTTGAACAGGTGACGCAGGTACGCGCGGGTGTAGTGGGTGCACGTGTAGCACGGGCACGTGTCCGAGATGGGCGTGAAGTCGCGTTTGAAGCGGATGTTCGTGAGGTTGAACCGGCCATCGGGGGAGTAGACGGCCGACGAGCGGGCCACGCGAGTGGGGGAGACGCAGTCGAAGGTGTCCACGCCATTGTCGATCGCGGTGAAGATGTCGTCCGGTTCGGAGATGCCCAGCAGGTGCTTGGGGGTCTCCTCGGGCAGTTCTTCCGTGCACCACCGCACAATGGTCCCCAGCTGACGTTTCTCCAGGGCACCCCCGATCCCGAACCCGTCGAAGCCCATCTTGGCCAGATCCCGGCAGGCCATGCGCCGTAGGTCCTCGTACTGGGCGCCCTGGATCACCCCGAACAGCGCCTGGTAGGGCTTCTCCGCACGGGCCTCGGTGAGCCGGCAGTGCTCGGCCACGCAGCGCAGGGCCCACTTGCGGGTGCGTTCCAGGGCGTCCTCCTGGTACTCGCGGGAATCGTGGAGCGTCGTGAGCTCGTCGAACGCGAACATGATGTCCGCACCGATGTTGTGCTGCACCCGCATGGAGACCTCCGGCGTGAACCGGTGCAGGTCCCCGTTGAGGTAGGAACGGAACCACACGCCGTCGTCGTCCACGCGCGCCATGCGCTTGTGCCCGGGGGCGGGCTGTGCGCCCCCAGGGGACGGTGTGAGCGCGGACATGTCGATGACCTTGCCGAGCCCCGAACCCAGGGACATCACCTGGAACCCGCCCGAATCGGTGAACGTGGGGCCGGGCCAGTTCATGAAGGTGCCCAGCCCGCCGGCGGCGTCCAGGATGTCGTCGCCCGGCTCGAGGAACAGGTGGTACGCGTTGGCCAGCATCGCCTGGGCGCCCTCTGCCGCCATGGACTCCGGGAGCACGGCCTTCACGGCGGCCTGCGTGGCCACCGGGATGAACGCCGGGGTACGGATCGGGCCGTGCGGCGTGGTGATGGTGCCCGTGCGGGCCTGGAACTGGCCGCCATTGTCCCGGATGCGCTGCTGCGGAACGGGAGAATCACGCAGGCGCGTGTGGAGCCGGAAGGTGAACGGGGAGGGGGATTCGGTGCTGGACACCACACCATTGTGCCGGTTGCGCGAAAGCGAGAGACAATGTGGTGTCCCCTCCACCCGATGCCGAAAGAACGAGCGCAATCCGGTGAGTCAGGTCACAGAATTCTTCAGGGTCCTACCGTCCGTGCCTTCACCTCCATCTACGCGCGCAATGAGCCCATCCGCGCGCGGTTCACGCACCAGACCCAGGCGGGGGTTCTCATCACAGCATGCGGGATGCTCGGTGTGTTGCTGTCCAACCTGGGGGCGTCGGAACCGGTGGTGCCCGTCCCGGAGCATCACGGGCTGACCACGGGACAGCTGTGTGCCCACGCCGGTCGGTTTTTCCTGGCCACGGGTGTGGCCGGCATCCTGGGCAGCCTCAGCGGGCTGTCCCACAGCTACTGGGCCATGGTCGCGGCGGACACCCAGGCGATCCCGCTCATGCGGCAAGCAGCCAACGGGGGCACGTGACGCCCCCCGGGCAGATCATCCGCTGTTCAGCGGCCCCAGCCCGCGTGGGCGATCGCCTGGCGGATGAGGTCCTCGCGCCCGCCCTCGAACTCCTCCTGGACATCCGTGGACAGCGCCTCGTCCGGGGTCATCCACGACAACTGCAGAGCGTCCTGACGGGGCTCGCACTCACCGCGCACGGGGACGATGTAGCTCAGCGCCACCGCGTGCTGCCGGTCGTCGGTCAGCCCGGTCTCGGACGGGGACGGGAAGAACTCGGACACCGCGAACGGGACCGTGGTGGACGGCATCTGCGGCATGGCGAGCGGTCCCAGGTCCTTCTCGAGGTGACGCAGCAGCGCCGCGCGCACCGTCTCGCGGTACATCACGCGTCCCGAGACGAACGTGCGCACCATGCGGCCCTCGTCGTTGGGCGTGAGCAACAACCCGATCTCGGACAGACAACCGAGCGGGTCCAGGCGCACGGGGATGGCCTGTACGTACACGATCGGCAGGGACGCGCGGGCACGATTGAGGTCGTCCTCGCTGAGCCAGCCAGGGTTGGGGTCCGGGGTGCGTACTGAACTCATGGTTCGTTTCTACCGTCGTGACGCCCCCGCGGGCCAGGAATCCGCGGCGTCAGCGGCCGAGTTCAGCGATCAGCCGAACGCGCGGCAGCTTCCAGTACGGTCCACGCCTGCACCTGCGTGCTGAGTTCCACCGGGGCGCCGGCCCGCTGCGCCTGGTTCGCGTGCTGCGCCGGTTCGGGGGAGAACACCGCGACCGTCTCGCCCACCGCTCGCACCGCGGCGGGCACCGTGAAGTCCTCGTTCGGATCGAATTCCCGACGCCCGTCCCACAAGGCGTCCGCGGTGTCGGTGACGAGCGCGCGGGCGGTGGCCCGAGCGTCGTCGTCCAGCAACGACGACGACGCGGCTTCGCCCAGGTAGCGCACCAGGATGCCCGTGAACAGCCCGGCGTCACCGCCGCCCTGGCCGCGCAACACGGGTGCACCGTGGGGGCCGGGGACCGTGAACTCCCGGGCCGCGCCGTGGACGAGCCGTGCCGCCCGGTCGAGCCACAGTGCGTGCTCGGCGGGATCCGCGGTGACCTCCGCGAGCTCGAGGGCCGCACCGAGGGCCGGGCCGCTGTTGTAGGTGTAGACGTGCGGGTCCACGGACGTGATCTCCTTCCCGGAGCCCGCCGCGGCCATGCGGATGCCGTCCAGGAACACGCCGCGCTCGGCGTCGAAGAGGGTGTCGAACAACCACGTGAGCAGTGCGCGAGCCTCGGCAGTGCGGTGCATGCGTAGGAATGTCAGCGCCACCGGGGCGGTGGACGCCGTGTTCTTGTAGTCCCGCGTGGTGTTCCACCACGCACCGCCGCCCATGGTGTCGTCGCAACCGGAGGCGAGGCGCGTGGCCAGAGCGGCGCCGTCGTCCTGCACCGCGCGCGATGTGCGGCCCGTGGCGGCGAGGTCCTCGTCACGCAGGCGCCCCACGGCGAGGGTCAGCCAGGCCATGTCGTCGAAGAACACGTTGTTGGTCACCCGCCCGCCGCTGTGCACGGCGATGCCCCGCAGCAACCGGTGCGCGCGGGAGCGGGCCAGCTCAGCGGTGTCCTGGTTGCCGGCGTGGCGCTCGCGGGCCGCGGCGTCCACGAACGCGTCCAGCAAATGGGCCTGCCACCAGTAGTGCCACGGCCCCCGCCACGGGCGCGGGAACGCGACAGCCCCCAGGTACGTGCCCGGCACGCGCAGCGCCCGCGCACCGAACAGGTGGTCCACGGAGTGCGCGGCCTTCGCGGCGCGGTGGGCGGGGGATTCGGACATCGCGGGGCTCCTGGGAGGACGGGTGGGGTGTGTGAGGAGTTTATCGCCCGGTGCTGCTGCGGCTCGCCCGGTGCCCCCGCTGCCTTTTCTGAGTTATCGCAGCTTTTCCCCGTGGTGGGGTGCTTTTACTCCACCAGGAATTCGCGTCGGGGCGTGCGCGGATCCCTGAGCACCTCCCCATACACTCGCTTCATGGGCCCCATCGATTCCCCGACATCTCGCTCCCAACGCCGCCTGCCCCGTTGGTTGGTGGTGCTGATGTCCCCTGGGTGTGGTCCTGGTTCTCAGTGTGGCCTTGGCCTGTCGCGGGCAAGGCTCGGACCAGGATGAGCGTGGGGCCCGGCCATTCGAGGTCCTCGTGCTCCTCCAGGGGAAGGAAACCCATCCTGGTGTAGAAAGCCCGGGTCTGGGCATAGGGGGCGTTCTCGAAGGACGGCCCCACCGGGTGCACGGAGAGCAGCGTGCGGCCATCGCCGGCAGGCAGGGACGACCGTCGGGGCCGAGTGCTCGGTATGGCCCCAGTAAATGCACGAGGAGTAATCACTTGCGGGTGGAATAGGCGCGTGGTGCGCGAGCTCGTGTATGGCATCGACCCAGATCACCCCACTTTGCCTGTTCATGCATCTGAGCGGATTGGAGGCCTGGGCGCAAGCTCCGATCGCGTCCCTGGAGAGCACTTCTGACCAAGCTGAGGAACGGCAGGAGTTCTTCTCCTTGCTGCGTATGAACCGGGCTGTGGTCGTCCGGTACCGAGTGAGGATCGCCGGAGGGCCCGAGCGGCCGTTGGAGGTCGACGGTTGGATGGTTGAAGATCCCCTAGACGATCAACGTCATGACGGCATGGCCGCTCGGAGGGGCGAGTCTGGCGTCGAGCTCATTGCTGCCTGGCTGGAATGACGTCCAGAACTGGGGCGGGCTCCTGAACTGACAGCGAATGTTCTAGCTCGTGGCACGCATGGCGAACGGTTCGTGGACGCAGACTTCTCCACGATGGTCATGTCGCTGGAGGGGGCTACACCGCAAGCTTCACTCTGGGAAAACCGGTGCCCTGACAAAAGCTCAAGAAAAAAGGCCCGTCGCGCCATCGGGGACATCATCGCGAGGGTCAAGGATGAAGGGGAAATAGACGATCTCATAGCCTCCACCCTGAAAAATCGTGTCCTCAATAGCCAGTTGGGAGAACCCACACTTGATCAGCGTATCCAGGACATCTTGGACGATGTACAGCCACTGGTGCCGATAATCTGTGGGACGGCTGCCGGGGCACACGACCTGTGGAAGAGAGAAGTGAAGAGCCTGCGGAACAACTACGCCCATGGCCTGGAGAAGCAGACCCAGCTCAGGAAAAACCTTGTGCTTTCTACCTCGCTGACCGTCTTGGTGGCCTCCCGTTGCCTCGTGTATGTCGGGTGCTCCCCGGAGAAGCTGGTGGAGTCGATCCCACTCACCGAGGGTGGAGGTAATTTGGTGCGCTGGGGAAGAACACTGATGCCAGATTTCTACGCCCCGAATAACCCGAGGGACGATCAACACACAACGGCCAAAGGTGACCCGATCCAGGATGGTGAACCTGGGCCCTCAGCCCAGCGCCTCCCGTAGCACGGGTTCGCGGATCTGGTCCGCGAGCCACGGGCTGAACGCGAACGGGGCGCTCTCCACCGCGGCCACGAGGTCGTGGGGGGCGGCCCACGAGTACTCGGCGACCTCGGACTCGGCGGGACGGGGATCGTCGTCGGCGACGGCGATGAACACCGGGCAGAACTCATTCTCAACGACCCCGGAGGCGTCCGTGGCCCGGTAGCGGAACTCGGGCAGCACCACGGTGAGGTTGCGGATCTCCAGACCGAGTTCCTGCTGGGCACGGCGGGCGACGGCGTCCTCGAAGGACTCGTCCGGGCCCGGGTGACCGCAGAAACTGTTGGACCACACGCCGGGCCACGTGCGCTTACCGAGCGCGCGGCGGGTCACCAGGACCTGGCCGCGGGAGTTGAGCACGTGGCACGAGAACGCCAGGTGCAGGGGGGTGTCCTCGGTGTGAACCGTGGATTTCAGGGCCGTTCCGGTGGGTTGGTGTTGATCGTCCAGGAGCACCACGCGCTCCGGGCTGGTGTGCTCGCTCACGAGGCCGCCTCACGGTCATGTGTTAGGTTCCAGGCCATGGTAACCGCCGGATCGGACACGCAGTGAGACGACGCGTGAACCCTCCGCTACCCACGGTGCGCGGCGTCGGGCCCGCGCGGGTCCGGATGCCCGGCCCGGGTTCCCCGGACCCGGTCTTGCGGGCTCTGGACGGTCTCCCGACCACGGCCGCGGACTACGTCCAGCAGCGTTTCCCGGACGACGCCGCGTGGTTCGCCCACGAGGTCGCCGCCGGTCGTGTCCGCGAGGACGACGGCGCCGTCGTCACCCCGGCCACCCCTTACGAAGCGGGGGTCTCGGTATGGTTCCACCGCCCGGTCCCGGACGACGACGCCGCGCCCATCACCCTCGACGTGCTGTACGAGGACGAATGGATCCTGGCGGTGGACAAACCGCACGGGCTGTGCAGCACACCGAAGGGCGAGAACGTCCGCCGCTCCGTGGTGGTGGCTGCGCGGTGCCAGTTCCACAACGACGAGATCTCCGCCGTGCACCGGCTGGACCGCTCCACGGGCGGGGTGCTGCTGCTGAGCAAGCACGCGGCGGACCGCGGGGTGTTCCACCGCATGTTCCAGGAGCGCACGGTGACCAAGACCTATTGGGCCGTGGCCCGCGTCAATGATCGGGTGGGGAAGGAGCCGGTGCGCGTGGAGTCCCGGATCCGCAAGATCCAGGGAGTCGTGCAGGCCTTCGAGGAACCGGGTGACGTCAACGCCGTCACGGACATCCGCCTGCTCGAACGCTTCACCGATGACGCGGGGCAGTGGGGTTGCTACGAGATCGCTCCGCTGACCGGGCGCACCCATCAGATCCGGGTGCACATGAACTCGTTGGGCCTCCCATTACGCGGGGACAAGCTGTACCCGGTGCCGCTGGACGATTTCGACGTGGAGGACCCGGACAACCCCATGCAGTTGATCGCCCGCTCCCTGACCTTCACCCATCCCATGACGGGTGAGATGATCACCGTGAGCTCACGTCTGTCACCCAGCGCCCACACGGCTCGTCAATCCGGGGCGTCCAGCGAACTTCTGACACATTGACCTGCAAGGGCAAGGTTGACCATCCGTCGAAGGATGCCGAAACGTTCCGACCGAGCGTGATGTAACACACCAAAACCCGGCTACCCCGGGGTACCCTTATCAGCGGGTCTTCCCCCCTCATCGGGCCCGTACAGGGGCTGTCGTACACACAGCCCCGAGTCGGTTGGCACATGCCACCACGAGCTGTCCCCCCACAGCGCGTACGTCTGTCACACCCTCGTGGTGTCATGCCACGGAGGTGCGGGCGCGTGCGCCCAACGACGAAATGGTCCCCATGTCACATCACCGCATTCCTGCCCTCGACGGGTACTCCCCGACCCGACGAGCCTTCTCGAACCTGGCCGCGACCATCACTGCGGCTCTCATGATCCTGAGCGGGGGCCTGTTCACCGGCACCCCCGCGCAGGCCGCACCCTCCGACATCGTGTCCGTGTCCAGCAGCACGCGGGCGGCGGACGCGCAGAAGCTCCTGAACCTGATCAACCAACACCGGGCATCCAAGGGCTTGGCCCCGGTGAAGTACTCCAAGTCGCTGTCCGGCATCGCCCAGAGCCAGTCCGACCGACTGGTCAAGGAAGAGGTCATCGACCACAGCAACCTGTTCCTCACGGACCGCCGGGCCGCCGGGTACAACGCGGCGGGGGAGATCCACGCGCTGTCGTGGCAGAACTCGGTTCCCGACCTCATGAACTGGTGGAAGGGCTCCCACGCGCACAACAAGGTCCTCACGGACCCCCGGATGCAGGTCGTGGGGATCGGACTGACCTACGTGGACGGCCGGTTGTCCGGCACGGGCGAGGGCTGGCGCCTGGTGGGCACCGTGGATTCCTACGGCTACCCGGCCGGCAGCGGTCCCTCGGACGTCACCCGCACGGTCACTGCGGCAGCGCCGCGCCCGCAGGCCGACACCGTGGCCGCGAAGCCCGTGGCACCCCCGGCCTACACGGTCAAGGGCGGCATCAAGAGCCGGTACCAAGCACTGGGTGGCGCGGCCAAGTTCGGCTATCCGACCATGAACGAACGCGGCGGCCTGGTCAACGGCGGCGTGTACCAGAACTTCAGGGCCGCGGGCGGTGCCCAGTACAAGTTCATGTGGTCCCCGTCCTCCGGCGCGCACGTGATCAAGGAGACCGGCGTGATCGGCAAGCGCTGGAAGGCCGCCGGCTTCGAGCGAGGGTGGGGCTACCCCGTCACCGAGGAGTACCGCGTGGGCTCCGAGATGCGCCAACGCTTCTCCAAGGGCTACACCGTCCATTGGTCCTCGGTCACGGGCAAGACCTGGGTCACCCGCTGACGCACCACGAACCGGAACGTCCGGATTCGCCGACGGCGCGCGCACGGGGTGCGTTCCGGTCCTGACAGGCCCGGGCGCACCCCGCAGCCGATTCCCTTTTCGTCAGCCCGTCACTCGCTCTGGCAGCGCGGGCACCACACGATCTTGCGCGGGTGCTGCACTGCGGTGCCCGGCGCCGTCGTGGTGCCGTCCGGCGCGGGGACGGTGAGCAGAGCGTCGTCGATCTCTCCGCGCCGCAGCACCGCGCCGCACCGGGGACACGGTTGGCCGTCCTTGCCGTACGCCCAGAACAGGGGGCGCCCCTGCGGTGCCTGCCCCACGGTCGAGCGCATCGAGCGGTCCTTGTTCAGGTGCAGCAGCTTGTGCGCGAGCGTCACGATCTCGCGCAGCTTGCCCTCCGGCAGGGAGCCGACCGTGACCCATGGATTGGTGCGCGACATGAACAGCACCTCCACGCGGTACACGTTGCCGATCCCCGCGAGGTTGCGCTGATCCATGAGCGCGGTGCCGATCGCCCGGTCCGGTTGCGCACCCAGCCGCTCGAGGGCCTTCTCCAGGTCCCAGTCCGGTCCGAGGATGTCCGGGCCCAGGTACCCCACGAGTTGCTCGTCCTCCAGGCGGGTAGGCACCAATCGGACGTCCTTGACGTCGAAACCCACGGCCTCCACGTCCTCGGTGCGCAGGATCGCACGGATGGTGTGCGAGCCTTGCCCGATCGCCACGTCCGCGCTGAGCCGGGTCCTCGCCTCCGCACGCGATCGCACGCTGCCGCCCCGCCGGGCCTGTCCCCGCGGTCGGTAGGGACTCGCCCCGGGTCGGCTCGTGCGCATTCCGTTCCTTGCTCGTGACGACGACGCCGCTCGCCCGCTTCCGGCCGGAGCATCACCTTTGCTGCGTGCCGCTCGTGGTTCCCCGCCGGAGCCGGTTGTGGCGCCCCCCGCCGGTTCCCGGTCGAAGACTCGCCACGTGCCGTCCATCATGAGGTGGGAATGTAGGGTGAGGGGCTCGGCCCCGGATCTCAGCTCGGCCGCATCGGGGGCCTGGGAGAGTCGGATGAGGATGTGCTTCCCCCGCGGCACCACGGCCACGACCGTGCGCCCGGACACGTCCGATGTGGCGAGTGAGGGCACCCGGAAGTCCGAGCTCACGATCACGGACCCCTCCAGCGCCTCGCGCAGCATCTTGCACTGGCGGTAGACGGAATCACCTTCAGGCACCTGGGCCTCCTAGGTAGGGTGGGGTGTTCAGTGTCGAACGGGAGTGGGCTCGGCGGCAGTTCGCAGCTGTGGCGTCAGTGCCACCGTCGCAGCATTGCGGCGACATCATGGAGATCGGCTCGGCCACTCGCCGTGGCCTCCAGCAACCCCACATCGCGCAATGGGCCGACTCCGAGATCGTTGATCACCACGAGTAGGTCCTCGGTCGTGAGGTACCGCGTCACCGCCCGAGCCGGTCCAACACATCGGCATAGCGTGCACGTGCACGCGCCGACGCTTCGGTCACCTGCCGCTCGTGACCTCTCCGGGCCGCAACTTCGTGGATGGCTCGGATCGTGGCTTCCTGACGGCTGATGCCGTCCGCTTCGGCCAGGGCGGCGAGAGCGAGTTCGTCGTCCTCGGTCAGCCGCAAAGTCATCGCCATGCCCCTCAAGGTATCAAAGTGGTATCAGCCGGACCTGCCCCCGCCCACGGGAGCCCGCATCCGCACGCTGCGCGGGGTCTGGTAGAAGCCGCCCGCCAGCAGACCGTCCCGGACCGCGGTCACGAGGTCCTCGGAGGAGAGCACCGAGTCGCCGTTGACCTTCTCGACCACGAGCGAGTCCATGGCCCTGCGCTGCACGAGCTCGGCCACGGCCTCCGCCGCGAGGCGCAGCAGGGCCGGGTCTGACACGAACGCGAGCGCGGTCTTCCCGCCACGTTCCAGGTAGAGGATCAGCGCCCCGTCCACGAGCACCACCACGGCACCGGCCTTGCGCCCCGGGCGGTGCTTGGTGCTGGATTCGAGAGCCACCGCTTCCGGCCAGTCCAGCGCGGCACCGTAGGGGTTGGCGGGGTCCGTGGCCGCGAGGGCGAGGACGCGGGGTTCGGCCTTGCGAGCGGCGTCGTCGTCCGTGAAACTGCGCAGCACGTCAACCGTCGCGGGTTGCGTGAACTGGGCGGCGCCGAGGCCCTCGATGAAGTACCCGCGCCGCGCGCGGCCCGCGTCCTCGAGTGCGCGCAGGACCTTGTAGACGGTGGAGAACCCGCCGGGGACGTCCTCCACCGCCACGGGACCGCGCGTGAGGATGCCGTAGCGGTCCAGCAACAGCTCCGCTTGGGCCTGCGCCCGCACGGTGGGGTTGAGCGGTTCGGGGCGCAGCACGGACCAGCGCCCGGCCGTGACACGGTCCTCACCGCCCCCCGCGGCGCGAACGACGCGAGCGCCGTCGCCGGACGCGGACGCCGCCGGATCCACACCGCCGGGGCCGCGGGCACGGGCCCGCAACCGCGCGGCGCCGCGCCGCCCGGCCGTACGGGAACGGCCCGGGCGCTTGGGCGTCTTGTGCGCGGAGTGCCCGCCCGAGACGAGTGCGCGCACCGGGGGGGGGGGGGGGGGGGTGGGGCC